>JAESQI010000362.1 GCA_016765255.1 Robiginitomaculum sp.
GGCCACCTCCCCCGTAAACGGAGGAGGGATATATGGTGAAACTTCGCAAAAACCTTTGGGTGTGGGGCGGGCTGATCCCTGTCATCATTATCATCTTTGACCAGCTCACAAAATTTTGGGCCATTAACAAATTCAATGCGCCGCAAAATATATGCGCTGTCAATCCATACCCGGGCCTAAAAATTGAACTTAGCCCCATATTCGATCTGGCCCTTGTCTGTAATCAAGGTGTCAGTTTTGGCATGTTTTCCAGCTCATCCACTCTCACCCGTACCGTCCTGACTTTGTTTGCAATCGCCATGTGCGGATTTCTCCTGACATGGATCAATAAGGAAAAAGACAAATTGATGTCCTTCGCCCTTGCCCTCATCATTGGTGGTGCCATTGGCAATGCCATTGATCGGGCACGGTTTGGCGCGGTCACAGATTTTCTTAGCTTTGATGATATTGGGTTTCGGTGGGTGTTTAATGTGGCCGATAGCGCGATTACCTGCGGCGTAATTGGCCTGATACTGGCCATGATATTGCAAGACCGAGCCGCCAAGAAGTCTGCGAAAAATACTGCAAAATCACCATAAGTTAACTTGGCAGGCAGGCTTAAACCCGCTACATAGCGTACAAACAACAGGAGTCTTAAATGACAACGCGTACATTTTTCATCACACTGATCACGGCATCGGCTCTGATTAGCACAGGCTGTAGTTCTGCTGGTAGAGCACTTGGTATGGGAAAAACCACACCAAATGAATTTAATATCTTAACCAAGCCACCGCTGGTTGTGCCGCCTGAGTATAATCTACGCCCACCCCGTTCTGGCGAACTGAATATCGAAGAGAAATACGCCACAGTTGCAGCGCGCAAAGCCCTCATCGGCGAAATTGATCCCGTCAAACCATCCCAAGGCGAAAGTATTTTAATGGCCAAAGCGGGTGGCGGTCGGGCTGACCCTGCTATACGTGTGATCATAGACGGACAAAATTCGATTGAGCGTAAAGGCCGAGGCTTTACAGACCGTGTGATTTTCTGGAAAGACGGCAAAGCGGTCGGGCCAGATGGACTACCCCTTGACCCTGACACAGAAGCCCGCCGCATGAAAGCCATTAGTACGGCAACAGGTGGTGGACAAGTCACCATAACCCGCCGCCCATCACGGGCAAAACTGCCTGGGCTCTAATTTATATCGCTCACGGCAAGTGTGCTAAAACACACGCCTCCGCGAGGGCGGCGTACAAGCGCCGACGGCCAGTCAGCCTTGCCTCGCTACACTCGGTACGTAGTTCACTTGTAATTCCAACCAATCTTCTGTCACCCCAGACTTGATCTGGGGTCTGATCTCATACTCTTAAATTCGAGATTATACTCAAATTCCAACCTGCGCAGGAATGACAGGCATTTAACCTGTATATGGACTTTATATCGACCCAAGCTCAATTTTAGGCTAGAGTTTTTTAATGCCTCAACCACTCCTAACGATTCGGCTTTTGCCGCAACACACCATTAACCGCATTGCGGCTGGCGAAGTGGTTGAACGGCCTGCAAGCGTCATTAAAGAGCTGGCCGAAAATGCGCTGGACGCAGGCGCAACACAAATTGATATCCGCTTTGAAGCAGGTGGTCGGCGCACAATCATTGTGACCGATAACGGCAAGGGCATGTCCAAAGACGAACTCGCTTTGTGTATCCAGCGACATGCCACGTCTAAACTCTGTCCTGACGCAGGCGGAGAATGGGACTTACTCAACATTTCCACAATGGGATTTCGCGGTGAAGCTTTGCCCTCTATCGGCTCTGTCGCTCGCTTAAACATAACATCACAAACTAAAAGCAGTGATACAGCTTGGGAAATATCTGTTGAAGGCGGAGAGGTTTTAGGACCTAAACCTGCACCCCGTCTGGGTCTGTCTGGCACACGCGTCGAGGTACGTGATTTGTTTTACGCAACGCCTGCCCGCCTCAAATTTCTGAAAACCGAACGCTCTGAAAGCCTTGCCATATCCGATATGGTAAAACGCCTCGCCATGGCACGGGCCGATGTGGGGTTTAGTCTGCATAATGGCCAACGTACCACCCTGAACCTTCTTGCGGAAGCCTATAATAAGGAGGGACGTCTGAAACGCCTTTCTGGCATTTTGGGGCGAGACTTCAAGGACAATGCTTTGGAAATCTCGTCTGAGAGAGACGGAATTACCCTGACGGGCTATGCAGGTCTGCCGACATTTTCTCGGGGGTCGTCTACGCATCAATACTTATTTATCAATGATCGGCCCGTGCGCGATAAATTGCTCTACGGGGCCGTGCGTGGGGCCTACCAAGATTTTCTCGCCCGTGGTCGCCATCCTGTTGTTGCCCTTTATGTGCAGCTTGATCCGCACCTCGTCGATGTCAATGTCCACCCCGCCAAAACCGAAGTGCGCTTTCGCGACCCAGCCATTGTGCGCGGTCTAATCGTCGGCGCGCTTAGACACGCACTCGCAGGCGCAGGCCACCGCGCCAGTACCACCACGAGCGCTTTTGCTCTTGGTAAAACACAAATCGGCGCAAGCTTTGGTGGGACGCGATCTGGCTCTGGTTTTGGCAGTTATCATTCCCCAGCCCGCCCAGAACACATGACACAGCCATTGATTGATGGGTTTTCAGCTCGCGTCGAAGAAGGGGGTGAGCATTTTTATAACGCAGCAGAATATACGGGCCCAATACCATCAACCGAATCAGAAGGTCAATTTGCGTATCCGCTAGGTGCGGCGCGGGCCCAAGTTCACGAAACTTATATTGTCGCCCAGACACTGGACGGGATTGTCATTGTCGATCAACACGCCGCCCATGAACGGATTGTCTATGAACAGATGAAAGCCAATATGGCGGGCAAAGGTGTGGAGCGGCAAGCGCTGTTAATCCCCGAAATCGTTGATCTGGGGGAAAGCGACGCGGCACTTGTCCTTAGCCGAACCGAAGAGCTTGGGCAAATGGGGCTCATCATTGAGCCCTTTGGCATGGGGGCGATTGCCGTGCGCGAAACCCCTGCCCTGCTCGGCGAGATGGACGTGCAAGGCTTAGTTCGAAACCTCGCCGATGATTTGCGCGATACAGACCAAACCCTGTCATTGGCGGAAGCGTTTGAGCATGTCTGCGGCACTATGGCCTGTCACGGCAGTGTACGAGCGGGGCGGCGATTACGGGCCGACGAAATGAATGCGCTGCTTCGGCAGATGGAAGCCACCCCCCATAGCGGGCAATGTAATCATGGGCGGCCAACTTATGTAGAGCTTAAATTGGCTGATATCGAAAAACTGTTTGGGAGGCGGTGATGACAAGCTTTGAAAATGCCTTGAACGGACGGTTTAAAAATATGTTAACGTGGGAGCGGTTGGACACACTTTGGGACGTGGTCAAGACTTCAAAACAAAATTGGTATCTTTATGAGGTCGGTATGGACGTGCCTGAACTTTCCTTAAACGGCAGTGA
>JAESQI010000363.1 GCA_016765255.1 Robiginitomaculum sp.
GACCGGGGCCGCGCTCTCATTGTTGGCACACAGTCCTTTGGCAAAGGATCTGTACAATCTGTATTTCCATTAAAAGGGGGGGCTAACGGCGCATTACGCCTGACCGCAGACCGGTATTTTACGCCTTCAGGCAATTCAATACAGGGCTTGGGGATCACACCCGATATCTGGGTTGAGCCTTTCCCTGATGACGGTAAAAAACATTTGAGCTTTCGCGAATCCAGTCTCCCCAATTCCTTAGACGCGATTATTTTAAAAACCGAAGGCATGCATCACAAGAAAAAAGAACCAAAACATGAATACCCGCCAAAAGATTGGCCCGAGGACAAAGATTATCAATTACAGCGGGCCAGTGAAATATTAAAAGCAACAGATTTTAATACCCGTTTACAACAGGCATTAAATGAATAAAATTCTTGTTCATAACCGCAAGAGAAATCCGTAACATGGTCAGTTCGAGAATAATCCAAAGAAAATCTAGGAAAATGCCGTCCATGCGCAAACATGGATTTAGCGCCATTTTATTACTAGCTTTGATCGTATTGTCGGTTTTTTCCTGGCTCCAATTTTTTGGACAACGTGTGAACATTCCGATGCAAAACGGCCCCGAATTCGTTTTAAATACGTCTGAGGGTTCAAACATAGGTGTCGCCACTCTACCCGATTTACTAAACGGAGATAAAATTCCACTCGATGTAAACCCAACAGAAAACTTAGGCCTATTGGGCGGGCCAAGTTCACAATCTGGGCAAATCCAAAATAATCAAAACATCCGTGCCAATGACGAATTAAAGAATATGCCAATCGGATCAAAAATAATTTTTATCGACGGCAAACCGATTGAAAAAGCAGCCAGTTTAGGGGGGTTCGCGTCCCCTCTGACCAAAGTGCCTATTCAAGGCCTCACGCGCATGTCTCCATTTGGCCGTGTACCAACCATATTGGCAAATGGACAAACTGTATTAAAATCTTATAACAGACCTTTCAAACCAGTTTCAGGGCAAAAATATATTGCTCTGATCATCGGGGGCCTTGGCCTCGACGTCAATATTACGCAGCGAGCCATTGACGATTTGCCTGCTGAGATTAGCTTGTCATTTGCGGCGCAAACCCCTGATCTCCAAACATGGATCAATAAAGCGCGGGCAAAAGGGCACGAAGTTCTCATTGAACTGCCAATGGCAAATGACAGTTTTGACGCAAGTTCTGCAGACACAGTTTATACGCTCAACACACAAAGCCCGCACAGCGCCAACATCCGCAACCTTGATTATTTGCTTAGTCGCGCTGAAGGGTATTTCGCCGTGACCAATTACGGAGGGGAAGTTTTACTCAAAGATACAAATGCCTTAAGCCCCATTTTTTCTCACTTAGAAAATGCAGGGCTTGGGTTTATCTATGATGGGAGTATCGCTGGTAGCCGTATTACCAATGTGGCAAAAACAACGGAGTTGCCACTGGTCAACGCCTATACAATGCTGGATGACAATTCTCATTCCAAAAATAAAGTGCAGTCTCAAATTTCAAAACTACCAGCCCGTGAGGATGATATACTTATCGGCATGGGGTTTTCATATGCAGGAACACTTGACGGTGTACTGGCATGGTTACAATCTCCAAACGGTGTGAAACTTGCACCCGCATCCTCTGCATTTCGCGCGCAATAATTTATGCCAACATCTCCAAAATTATACAGGCCAGCCGTTGGCATTGCTCTGTTTAATCAACATGGGAAAGTGTTTTTAGGGCGGCGAAAAAATGCGCGTGGGCCCTATATTTGGCAAATGCCACAAGGCGGGATTGACGAAGGCGAGACACCAAAACAAGCCGCCATTCGTGAACTCGAAGAAGAAACTGGCATTCCCCCCGCCCTCATTTCTCCGATAGGAGAGATTGATATGTGGCTGAAATATGATTTTCCACCGCAGATTAGCGGTTCCCAGATCGTAAAAAAGTGGCGGGGTCAAAAGCAAAGATGGTTCGCCTTTGGCTACCAAGGAAATGATGCTCAAATTGATTTGAATGCTCACTCCGAAATTGAGTTTGACCATTGGCGATGGGACACACTCGGTATGGCGGAGAAATTGATTGTGCCTTTCAAACGCACAGTCTATGAACATGTCAGGGCAGAATTTTCCAAATTTGAGACATAAATAATGACCAAACCAAGCGGTAAAAATGCGCTGATATTTATTATTATAGCAGTGGCAATCGTCGCCATTGGCCTCGGTATTATCATCCCTGTTCTGCCTGATTTATTGGTCGAGTTAACGGGGCAACCCCTTAATGAAGCTGCCCTGCACGGCGGTTGGCTAACTTTTACCTACGCGGTTATGCAGTTTATTTTCATGCCAATCATTGGCGGGTTATCGGACGCCTATGGACGGCGGAAAATCATGCTCATATCACTGTTTTGTCTCGGGATTGATTATCTGATTATGGGTTGGGCGCCGACTATAACTATTCTTTATATTGGACGAATTATTTCAGGCGCGGCTGGGGCCACCTATTCAACCGCCAATGCCTTCATTGCCGATATTTCGCCGCCAGAGAAACGGGCCCAAAACTTTGGTATGATTGGAGCGGCTTTTGGCATCGGGTTTGTGCTGGGGCCAGTGATCGGCGGACTGCTTGGCGAATACGGGGCGCGAATTCCGTTTTATGCCGCCGCAATCATTTCGCTTCTAAATGTTGTTTACGGGTTTTTCTTCTTGCCCGAAACTTTGGACGTCAAAAAGCGCCGCGCTTTTAGCTGGCGGCGGGCCAATCCATTTGGAACTTTTAAATCTGTACTTGCCCTACCCCAGCTTGGTGGGTTTTTAGTTGTCATCTTTCTCATCTCCTTTGCCCATTTTGTCTATCCAAGTTCATTTGCTTTTTTCACCAAGGAATCCTTCAAATGGTCACCGGGCGAAGTTGGCATGTCCCTCGCTGCCTACGGGCTTGCTTCCGCCTTTGTCCAAGGTTATCTTATCCGCATTGCTATTCCAAAACTGGGCATGGTCAAATGCGCGGTCATTGGTACTCTGATGAACGGAGCTGCCTTTATCGGCCTTAGCCTCGCCGCTAACGGCTTTATCGCTTATCTCTGGTTAATGCCTGCTGCGCTTGGTGGACTTGCTGGCCCCGCCATACAAAACCTCATGTCAGTAAGAGTATCCGAGGACGCTCAAGGAGAACTCCAAGGCGCGCAAGGCAGTTTAAGCGGGATCGCCATGATGATGAGCCCGCTGATTATGACAAGACTATTTAACAAATACGCCGCCGCTGACGCGCCCATCTACTTCCCCGGCGCCCCCTTCATGCTCGCAGGATGCCTAATCGCCATTGCGCTCTTAGTGTTCATCTGGGCAGTTCGGACTGTGCCTGTGGTGAAGGAGAGCGCAGAGTAAGTTACAAGCTTTCCTGCAACTGTTTCAAACCATCAATATGTTGCGCTATATCTAGGGTGGCATCGCCTTCGGCACTCGCAAGATCGGCTTCAGCTTTGGTTATTTCGTCCGTAATCGTTTCAGGTTTTACATCGCTCATTGGTGTGCATTGCTCAGCGAGAATAGTCAGACCCGACGGCATGACGTCGGCGAAACCACCTTGGATCATGTATTTTGTTTCGACACCGTCATTAAATACGGTGATCGCGCCTGTTCGAATCGCTGCCATGAACGGGGCATGGTCAGCGAAAACACCAAAATCGCCTTCGGATCCCGGCACATCGACTTGGTCAACAAGGCCGCTAAATAGCTCGGCCTCTGGGGACACCAATGAAAATTGTAATTTATCTGCCATTTTAAGACCTTATACTTTCTTCAAACATCGCAACCGCATTATCAAATGTATCGCGGCATGATGGATTACAAAATCCAACGACTTTGCCTTTATACATCGTTAGCCCTTCAGCCGTCACAGGCTTGCCCGAATTGGGACAGTGTGTGTTCACACAGTCTTTTAGTTCTAGCATGGCCATTACTACTCTCTCCTTGTCATACCCCACCCTGTGTGGGGTATCCATATCCAGTGCAGTGGATTTCCGCCACAAGAGGGCAGTAATGGCGGGGTTAAATTAACCTACGCCGCGTCCGCTGCCATTTTTTCGGCTTTTTTGATCACTTCGTCAATGCCGCCAACCATGTAAAATGCCTGCTCTGGAATATGGTCATATTCGCCTTCGCACACACCACGGAATGATTTGACTGTGTCCTTAACATCAACCAAAAGTCCCGGCATACCCGTGAAAATTTCTGCAACGTGGAAAGGCTGGCTGAGGAATTTTTCAACTTTACGCGCGCGCGATACTACGAGTTTGTCTTCTTCAGACAGCTCGTCCATACCGAGAATAGCGATGATGTCTTGCAGTGATTTATATTTTTGCAAGATTTCCTGAACCATACGGGCAACGGCGTAATGGTCTTCACCAACAATACGCGGCTCTAGGATACGAGACGTACTATCAAGCGGGTCAACCGCAGGGTAGATACCTTTTTCAGAAATCGCACGGTTCAAAACGGTTGTCGCGTCCAAATGGGCAAATGATGCCGCAGGAGCCGGA
>JAESQI010000364.1 GCA_016765255.1 Robiginitomaculum sp.
AGACCGCCCTGTTGATCTACATAAATTTCTGGTGGCAAGCCTGCGATCTCAATAATATTTCCATCTGCAAGAATATGTTTCAGCTCTCCCGTTCGTTCCGTGACCAAATAAGAGCCGTCTGATAGCGACGCTACACTCCACGGCGCGCTGAGTCCGCTTGCGAGAGTTTCTATTTGAAATTCAGGTGAGGCATGTTTTGGCAGGTCGGGCGCAATTTGTGGCTCTGCGCAAGCGGATAATATCAGTATTATGCCAAAAAATTTTAAATTAAACATTTTCATTTCACCCGACTCCCGTATTGACCAAGTGCTTTATCTTAGGGCATTATAGGGTTAAGCGAAAGGAAAACTCTATGCGTCACATAATGCGCCACATATTTCTTCGGATACTTGCCTTTATTGTCAGTCTTCTGACTGCGGTTATTTTAGCGACTTTCTTTTCAACCCAATTCATTATTGCAGGGTTAAAAACGGCTGGTGCGGATGTGAGTTTAGGCCAAAGGTTCTCTATGAGCCTATATGATATTATCAATATGGGGCCAATTTACGCCATATTTATTACGATCGGTCTTCCCATTGCTTTTCTTGTGGCGGGGCTTATTTTCCGAAAGGTTAAAATCAAGCGAGCTTTGATTTACACCCTCGCAGGCGCAGCCTGTTTCCTCGTCATGCTTTATCTTATGAAGGCCGTCTTTTTTGGCGTACCCATTATCGGAGGCGCACGAACACCTCTTGGCCTAATGTTTCAAGCCCTCGCAGGCGGCATAGCAGGATATATATTTGCTAGATTAACTGCCAAATTGGTGAAACCAATTTAAGGCGCGACGCTCATTCTACGCAACTGCACTCTACGCGGCATAAAGCGGTAAAACACATGGGTATCATATTGTCTGGTTTGGCGAAGGAGCGGGGCCCATTTTGGCGAAACGTCTGTTGTGTGGTAATGTGTAGCCCGCCGTGTCAACGGTGCGCTAGCCCCTATCATCATATGCGTTGCTGTTTGTTGTGATTTTCCCCAATACCGGCCATAGGGCAGTCTGGACGTCGAGCCGTCACAGGCAAAGGAAAATTGGCAACCTGTTGTCCGTTCAGCGCCTTGATAAACCACGCCGCAAATTGTATTTGGGAAATGCTTGCTTTTTACGCGGTTAAGAACAACTTCGGCAACAGCCTTTTGCCCTGCGCGGGTTTCAGAGCGAGCTTCATAATAAACCGCTTCTGACAGGCATTGCACTTCACGGCCCATGAATTTGGAATTTGCAATCATATCTTGTGCGCTCGGCACACTTTCCATGCTGGCCCTAAAATCGAGCATATATGGATTGGTAATGGTCGTATCAAGTTGATTGTCTGCCAAGAGGGCGACCATAGACGAACTCGGCGCGGTGGTAATATCTGTATTTTGAAATGCAACAGCTCGCGATTGCCAATTGGCCTGATCTTTTAATGTAGAGGAGGCTTCGGCGAGTTTAGGCAAGCCAAGAATAGCCATCAGGCTTACGCCTACGGCCAAGCCCGTTCCTAACATAATTTGATATCCATTACTCATAGCGATCTTCCTATACACCTCTACTGATTCGATCCAGCATGCAGATAGTGTCTTAACAGAAACTTTACAAGCCCCTTTAACTAAGTGGATTAGAAACCACGCCCTAATTAAGGCAAAACCTGTAAAAAACCTGCAAAACCCACCCTTTGCCGCTCATATTAAGGCGCTTTATAGAGAATAAGGGTTAATATGGCCTAAATTGATGATTTAAGGTTGCTTAATTATTTTGTGAACGAATCGCGGCTTGCCCCGCCGCTAAACGTGCAATCGGCACTCTATAGGGTGAACACGACACATAATGCAGGCCAATATTGTGACAAAACTCTATAGATGCAGGATCGCCCCCGTGTTCGCCGCAAATCCCTAACTTCAGATCAGGTCGTGCGGCAAGCCCGCGCTCCACAGCAATTTGCACCAAATCACCGACACCTTCTTGATCTAATGTCACGAATGGGTCTTTTTCCATAATTCCCTGCGCGACATAATCAGGCAAAAATTTACCTGCATCATCTCGAGACAGGCCAAATGTGGTTTGGGTCAAATCATTGGTTCCAAAAGAGAAAAACTCAGCGTGCGCGGCAATATCGCCAGCCCGCAATGCGGCGCGAGGCAGTTCAATCATTGTTCCGATAGAATAGGTTACTGATTTACCGCTTTCTTCTTGCACTTTTTGAGCAATGCCTTCTATGGCCGTTTTTAATATATCCAGTTCTTTGGAGGACGAGATGAGCGGGATCATCACTTCCGCAATCGGGTATGTTCCTGTTTCAGACGCCACCAGTGCCTGAGCTTCAAAAATTGCCCGTGCCTGCATTTCGTATATCTCTGGAAAGGAAATCCCGAGACGGCAGCCCCGATGCCCCAGCATTGGGTTGGTTTCGTGGAGTTCCTTTGCCCGCGCCATAAGATCGCCCGCAGACAGGCCCGTCGCCGCCGCAACCGATTTCACATCGTCTTCGGTTTGAGGCAGAAATTCATGCAATGGCGGATCAAGCAGACGGATCGTACACGGCCTGTCTTCCATAATGCGGAAAATAGCGGCAAAGTCATCGCGTTGCACGGGCAAGATTTTATCCAGTGCCGTGATGCGGTCTTCTTTGCTTTCCGCCAAGATCATTTCGCGGAAATGGGCCAAACGAGACGCTTCAAAAAACATATGCTCCGTACGGCATAGCCCGATGCCTTCGGCGCCGAACCCTTTGGCGGTCTCCACGTCTAGTGGGGTTTCGGCGTTACACCGAATACCAAGGGTTCTTGCCGCGTCAGCCCAGCCCATCAGGGTTGAAAAATCACCACTCATTTCCGGCTGAACCATATCAACAACGCCAGCAAACACTTGCCCACTCGCCCCGTCAACCGTGATGATATCGCCTTTTTTAATAATCCGTCCTGCAACGCTAAAGGCTTGCGCTTCATAATCAATCCGCACACTACCTGCCCCCGAAACGCACGGCGTTCCCATACCGCGAGCCACCACGGCTGCATGTGACGTCATGCCGCCGCGAGCCGTAACAATCGCTTGGGCGGCGTGCATGCCGTGAATATCTTCTGGGCTAGTTTCAGTACGAACAAGTATGACCTTATGGCCCGCTTTATTTAAACTTTCCGCTTCGTCTGAATTAAAGACGACCTCGCCAATCGCCGCACCCGGAGACGCAGGTAGACCGGTCGCCACCAAATCACGGGGCGCGTCAGGATCAAGTGTTGGATGCAAAAGTTGATCAAGCGACATAGGCTCTACGCGCAAAACCGCCTCATCTTGGCTTATCATGCCCGTGCTCGCCATCTCAACTGCAATTCTAATGGCTGCCTTTGCTGTGCGTTTGCCGCTACGGGTTTGTAGCATCCATAATTTTCCGCGCTC
>JAESQI010000365.1 GCA_016765255.1 Robiginitomaculum sp.
AGACAGGCAAACCCTTTTATTCTCGGCCACCATGCCGCGCCAAATTCGCGATCTGTCCAACCGCTATATGAAAAACCCGGTTGAGATTAGCGTTTCGACCATTTCCTCCACCGCAGAAAACGTCAAACAATGCGTCATGTTCACACCGCAACCACGCAAGACCGAAGCCCTAATTGCGTTGGTCAAAAAACACAAAGGCGAGCGGGTGATTGTTTTCACGCGCACCAAACGGGGCGCAGACAGAATTGCCAAACGTCTTAATGCGCAAAACCTTTCCGCCGCCGCCATCCACGGCAACCGTTCCCAAAACCAACGCATGCGCGCCCTTGATGCCTTTCGCAAAGGGGATGTACCCGTATTGGTGGCAACGGACGTGGCAGCGCGGGGTATTGATATTCCGGGTGTGGAATTGGTGGTTAATTTCGACCTGCCGCAAGTGGCCGAAGCTTATGTGCACAGGATTGGACGCACGGGGCGGGCTGGTAAGTCTGGCCTTGCCGTGATGTTTTGCAATGACGAAGAAATGAAAATGCTGTCTGACATTGAACGCATTATCAAAAAAAATATCCCCGTCATGAACCCAGACGGCACCATGAAGCCCGAGGCTGAATGGAATCCGACCGAGCGCACTTATGACGGCGAAAAACCGAGTGAAGGCGGTCAAAAGAAACCTCGGCGTAATAGAGGTCGTAAAAAACAAGCTTCCGAAAACACACCGCAAGCTTACGAACAAACCCACAATCCTAACACCAATAAAGCAAGTGGCGGCGGCGGGGAAAAGCGTAAACCACGCGGCCCTAAGAAACCAAGTGCGAGCGGCGGAGACGGTAAGCCTAGCGGAAAACGCCGCAACCGCCCTGGCTCAAAAGCCCGCAATCGTCATCGATCAAACCAAGATTAAATTTAAAGTACATACCCAGACAGTAAATCTGGGATCACATAATGTCGGCCCAATTTCGTGAATTTTCGGCTTGGTGGTCGTTAGAATAATAAGTGAGAGGGCAAAACTTAATGGGTTAAACGTATTCGTAATATTCTCGCCCCAATATCCTGAAAGGCGGCTTGCAAAGCACTTGCATCACCTGCGTCATAATACATTGTGTTCTCGGTTGCACATGCCTGCAACATATTCTTCGTGGCTATATCTGTCACTTCATAGGCAATTGAGAAAACCTGAATTTTGGCGTCATTTATATTTTGGCATAAATTTTTCGTAACTAAATCAGCGTCCGCATAATCACTTCCATCATGCATTATCCCATTTTTTGATAATGTATTCACACCATCAGTCATCAATATCATTACTTTTTGTGTTTTTGCTTCATAGGCTCCGCTGGCTTCGGTGAGCGGCATTACTGGTTCAAGAGCCCGCCACCCCCAAATTAGTCCTGACGGAATATATGTAGAATAATTTACTGTCATGGCATTAATCATTGTTTTCACATTGCCTAGATTATTAGTTAAGGCCAAAATTTCTGATCCACAAGGCTCATCCATCAAGCCAGGAATTTTACTTCCAGAATATTCATGACGTTTATGCCAAGGGTCAAGCCGTGAACCGACACACCCATTCCATGTATGCGTTTCTACCTGTGGTGTACAAACTTGCGTGGATGCATAGACATTATCACAGACTTGTCTACTCCCGGCAGGTGAACCTGAACTCCCTGAACTCCCGCCACATGAATAAGACACCCCATCATTATAGCATGTCCCTGCAGGAGTGGGGCCTGATGGCGGCGTTGCTGCATATGGCTCCATGCGGCAATTTGTTTGACCTATCACAGGAAAATAACAATAATCAGGTAATGGTATCGCATAGTCTGTTGTATTTTCCACCCAAATTTTATTGCGCCGTGACAACCCAATATTAACATATTTCGCAAATGGGACTACGCCAACCTTAAGGGCATCATTATTATAAGCTTCCAAAAATGTGATCAAATCCGAAGCTGCGGTTTTTAACGACCCAATTTTATTATTAAACGTCATTGAACCCGTAGTATCAAGTACCAATACGATATTCACAGGTTCGCTGGACGGCAAAGGTGATTCAGACACTACGGCAACATTTTTTGCACCCACCCCAAACATTCCCATTAAAATAGTATCATATGTACCGTTAATCGTTACCTGAGCATGCCCTTCCGCCGTCAAAACAAGTGTTGTGGTAAGAACATCACCGCCCAAATTGTTGCCGCCAACAACATCAATGGCAATTAGTTCAAGTGCATTTTGTTCAGTTTCACCCGAACGTGCCGCCGCGAGAACAGCAGCGTCCGCAAGACCTTGATACGTGGTTTTCTTAGATGTCATGGAGGTTAAATCCATGGCAGCGCCTGCACCTATCATCAAAGTCATCAAGCCAAGCGCGAACATTACGGCTATATTGCCAGACTTATCTTTCAAATAATAATTAAACATATTCACTCCACAAATTCAATTATGGGAAAATATAGCAAATAACAGTGAAAATAACCTTGGGAAACAGGGTGAATATTTAGTTAAGGATATGGGATAGGAAAGCCTTCACATCCTCACTTTGCCAGTTTATTTCGCCTGGAACTCTTGCAATTTCGCGCCCTTGTTTATCGTAAAAAATACTGATCGGCAAACCCTGCACGCCCACATCCGCCGCCATAGAAAGGGTGCTATCATGATAGAGGTCTAAATTCTGCACATTGATGGTTTTATAAAAACTCTCCGCCTCGACCCTGTGCCGATCCATACTCACGGCAACGACTTTCAGGCCTTGAGCACTATATTCCCTCTGTAATTGATCGAGACTCGGAATTTCGGCAATGCACGGCGCGCACCATGTGGCCCAAACATTGAGAATAACAACGCGCCCCCTAAAATCTTGCAAATTTGCTCGCTGATTGTTGTGAGCGGAAAATGTCAAAGTTGGCTGCGACGGTGCATCATCCAAAACGATCAATTTTTTTAATCCACCCTTAGCAAATCTATGCATATTCTGCTTGGGTAAAGAACAAGATTGCAATATCACATAAGCCATAGCACAAAGACTAGATATAACCATTATCCGAATGGCAATTTGCAAAAACTTGCTTGTGGTATTTAAGGAATGAGGCTCTGACATGATAAAAAAACCTAAAGGGCAAAAAATGTGGGGTGGTAGGTTTTCTGACAAACCTTCGGACATAATGCAAGCCATCAATGTCTCAATCGGTTTTGATAAGCGCATGGCGGCACAAGATATTGCAGGCTCGAAAGCCCACGCAGATATGTTAGCAGCGCAAAACATCATCACCGACACGGATAATGCGGCTATTCAAATCGGCCTAGAAGATATCGAAAAAGAAATCGAAAACGGCACATTCCCTTTCCGCGACGAGTTTGAAGACATTCATCTTAACATCGAGGCCCGTTTGCGCGAGCTCATTGGGCAAAGTGCGGGGCGTTTGCATACGGCCCGCTCTCGCAATGACCAAGTGGCGACAGATTTTCGGTTGTGGGTCAAAGACGCATTGGAAAATTTTGACACCCAAATTTTAGAGCTGCAACATGCACTTCTTACTCAGGCTGAGAGCCATGCAGATACTCTCATGCCCGGTTTTACCCATTTGCAAGTGGCCCAGCCCGTAACCTTTGGGCATCATATGCTCGCCTACCTTGAAATGTTTGCTCGCGATCGTTCTCGTTTCTCCGATTGCAGGGAGCGCCTCAATGAAAGCCCGTTGGGCGCGGCAGCTCTCGCAGGAACCCCCTATCCCATTGACAGAGATATGACAGCAAAAACCCTTGGATTTGATAGACCAATGGCCAATTCTCTTGACGCGGTATCGGCTCGCGACTTTGCCCTAGAAGCTTTGTCATGTGCTAATATTTGTGCCACACACCTCTCCCGCCTCGCAGAAGAAATTGTCATTTGGACTTCCGCTCAATTCGGGTTTATTTCGCTCTCTGATAAATTCACAACGGGCAGTTCCATCATGCCGCAAAGACGTAATCCAGACGCCGCAGAACTCGTGCGGGCCAAAGTAGGCCGTATC
>JAESQI010000366.1 GCA_016765255.1 Robiginitomaculum sp.
CAATGGCATAGCGGCACTAATCGTTTGCTCTGTGCATCCATATGGATAGCGCGATACAGAGGCTGCATAGGCCGTTGGATCAAGGTTTGGCGTGTTGGTAAAGGATACATTTATATCAACGCTCGCTGGGTCAAGCCCCTTATAATAGCGAGTATCCAATACCAAAGATTGGCCCGCAGCTAGTCGGCGTGTCGTCATGCGTGATATTGGTAAAAATGCGGAGCGGGTTTGAATTTCGAAAGTGCTACTCGTTTTATAACCGCTTGGTCCTTTTACAGTCAAATTGACTTCACTGATACCATTTGCATTGGCGATAATTTCTCGAGTTGCCGTTTTTCGCTCTCCCTTTTCTATATCTATTTTCCCAGATGTGCCGTCAATAGATAGGGCATTAGAACCCGTTAGCAAAACAGTATAAGCCCCTGATTTACCGTCCACATTATCAAGAGACAATGTCGCAATCGCCTTATCGCCAGGGGCCATAAACCGTGGCAGTGCCAAGATGGTTGGGACAGCGTCGCGTACTTTCATAGCTTGACTATCACTGCCAAGAGCGCTGTCGCTCCACGCTACGGCCATGAGCCGTAATTCACCGTTAAAATCTGGCAAATCAATCGGTATGATCACGCGGCCCTCTTCTATTTTTACAGGCCCGTTATATAAAGACACGACTTTGATGGGGGTTTTTGTTAACCCCTCACCGCCAAGACTGTCGCTCCCAGATTTAGCAATAGAGGCTTGTCCCAAATTTGGGTTTAGCAGACGCGCATAATCATCACGTACATCTATACTCAGAGCCTTTTTACCAAAATACCAGTTTTGCGGATCGGGTGATTTGTATTTGGTAATTTGCAAAACTCCCTCGTCAATCGCCGCCAAAGTCATCCAAACTTTTTCACCACGCGGGATGTTGTCCACACGAATAGTGATATTTTTTTGTTGTCTAGGCTCTACAATTTTGGGGTTTTCTATGTGTACATCCAGTTTTTGCCCGCTGACATCCATAGATATATAACCGATGCCAACAGCGCGGCGCGGCACGGGTCTCTCGTCAATTGAGCGCGGCGTATAGACGGTGAGCATAGCGTAAACACCCGCGCTAATATCTCGGCCCAATTTGACTTTAATATCAGATCCGCCTTTTGGAATTTTTACAGTTCGAATACTGAGAACTTTATCATTAGCCAGCACAAGCTCGCCAATGCCTGCATAAGGCGCTTTCACCGTGAGGGTAATGGTTTGTCCAGATTTTGCAGGAGTAGACGGCACACCTATTTTCAGCTGGTCTGGTGCGTCAGACGTAGATGACCCACCCCAACCCACATAAAACCGGTAAGAACTTTCAGCCCCGCTGGCCTTATCGCGCACGATTAGTCTATAATCACCCCAGTTTAAAGTATGACCAATATCAACGCCATCTGTCCCAACATTGACACTGCCTCGCGCCCGTTCAATATCGCGGACTTCGCGACGATAGCGCCAATCTCCACGGCGTCGATACCAATTATAATGCCAATCTTCCTCGACCAGCACCCATTCAACATTGTCCAAGCTTACTAGTTTACCCTGCCAATCAACCGCTTTGAGGTTAAAACTAAACGGTTTGTTACGCTCCACCCGCCCATCAAAATCAGGCTTCATACCAAGATAAATATCCTGTGTACGCACGGGTATGCGCGTACTGTTTTTGACATACCGCCCACCTGGTTCAGCCGTGCCCACCGTAATTTCAGCTCGCAAAGGGTGGGAGGTTTCAATGTTTTCTGTTTTAAGGCTTAGCCCAAGTTCCAAAATGCCCTTACCGTCTGTCGTTCCGCCGCCAAGGTTTAGAAATAATTCGCGGAAATTCTCGTCAACTTTACCAAAGCTATAATCCTTTAGGCTTGGAAACGGTTTTGGATCAATGCGGATACGCGCTTCGCCTTCAGCTTCTAGGCCAGATCCATTTGCGCCGTATAGAAATTGGGATGAAATTTCAAAACTGCGCACATCTGACTTGCGAAGCGGGGCATCATCAATCTTTATTTCTACACTTAGTTTTTGCGGTACAAAGTCTTCAACGGAAAACTCAGCTCTGCCGACCTGCCCCATGCCGTCAATTTCAACGGACACCCACCAAACGCCTCTGGGGGCAGACTTTGGAATAGTGAAATCTTGCAAGACCGTCCCTGCTAATCCTTTAGTGAAACGAACTTTGCGAAACTCTATGCCATTTGGTTTCATAAACCGAAACTGACCGACCCGCCCCTGCACGGCTTTACCAAACCGCCCACGGAGCATAGCCGTAAGATGCGCCGTTTCGCCCGGGCGGTATACGCCCCTATCCATAAACACATAGGCATCAATGTCTTTTTGTACGTCCCGCCCGCCAATGGCAAAGGCTGAGAGATCAAGAGGGGCACGGTTAAAATCAAGCACCGCATAATCACCATTTGTGCCATATGCCATCAACATACGCGGTCTGAGCACGCCTCGTCCTTTTAAGAGAGCTTTGGCAAAGTGGACACGTCCGTTTTTATCAGATGTGGCGCTCTCTAAAATTTCATTGTTTTGCGCCACCAAATCAATTCGCGCTTTGGTGATTGAGCGGGCCGTGTCAATGGAACGCAGACTGACGTCGAGCCCGAAACTACTTTGGTAGGTCGTCATGGCAAGATCAGTAGAAATGATCCATCGCCAAGCCCGAGCCGTTCTATATTCGACGTCGGTTTTGGGGCGCCCAGCATTGACCACATAGGCCCCAGGTTTTAACTCTCCTACCAATTCATTAAGCGGCAATACGGTCGTGACCAATGTGTTGGGCAGGCTTTTAACGGGTAATGTTCCCTTCCAGATGCTTTCACGTACTTCTGTGGCCGCGTCGCTATATTCGTAAGAATAATCCCCTTCAGGGGTAGAAGTGCCCACTTGTGGGCTTCTTCGGGCGAGTATCCGGTCGCCAACTCTGAAAATTTCAATGTCGAGCGTCTCAATGTTTACGGTTTCAATTGCTAAACCTTGCGCACCTATACGAGGTAGAATGACACCTGAACCGACAAAACTTACAAATGGTGGTCTGTCGCCAAATGCAATGTCTATTATTTTATCTTTGGCTAGGTATTTTTCATTTGCACTTGGGAGTCCTTTAAGGAGTGTCAGCTGATAATCTTGGCCAAATTTTAAACCCGACAAGCAAACCAATTTCCCAGATATATCAGCCGTTAATTTTGTCATCGGTTCGGTGCGTATATAATCAATTATTTTCAAACCGTCATTGGTGCTCAAGCCTTGAGTGAAATTGATACAGGCTTTGGGTTGATCACTTGTATTGTCTATTTTCCACCCACTAAACCCAAATTTTGATGTTGATATTTGGTTGGAGGGAATTGGTGTTGCCGCTTCTGGTTTTGCTGCATTTCGTGATTGGGCAATACTTGGTGTGCTCACACTTGCATTTTGTTTGTTGTGGGAAATGTTCACATTGCCCAGCCATGCATATCCGGCCCAACCAGCGAATATAAAAAGGGAGAGAATGAATGTGATAAAAATCGACTGGCGCTGCATAAAAACTCTCCTTGGGTGAGAATGTATTCATAACAGAAAATGCGGCAAATGTATGCCGCCAATGCGCCGATAATATGGTATTTATACGAGTTTAACTATGTTTTCTCATTGCATGTAAATTTATTGGGCGTATAGACGGCCTCATTGTTCACGCATAATAGAGCTTTGCCATATGGCAAGTTTTAGAACATTAAACCTCGCCTGCGGGCGGGGTTTTTTATTCCCATTCAATCGTGCCAGGTGGTTTTGACGTAATATCGTAAACAACACGGTTTACACCGTTCACTTCATTGATAATACGGGTAGCGGTTTCGCCTAAAAACTCGTGACTGAACGGGTAATAATCCGCCGTCATACCGTCAGATGAAGTTACAGCCCGCAGGGCCAATACATATTCATAAGTGCGGCCATCCCCCATCAC
>JAESQI010000367.1 GCA_016765255.1 Robiginitomaculum sp.
GTCGCGGATGAACAGGCCACATTCATATCAAAGGCGAACCCGCCAGCCTCTCCCCCTGCTCCCAGCGCGTCTTGCACTTCGACCGCAATGGCAGGATAGCCCCGTTGGAGGTTGGAGCACGCGACAATGACGGCGTCTACGTCTTCTGCTTTGCGCCCTGCTTTGGTAAGGGCGTCCTTCGCGGCCTTATAAGCAATTTCTGCAAGCACAGAAATTTGGTCGTTGGGGCGTTCTGGTATGCGCGGCGCCATAATGTCGGGATCAAGGATAGGGTCTTTGGAAATGACAAAGCGAGACTTAATTCCAGAGGCTTTGACAATAAAATCCACATTAGATTGCGGTTTGGCTTCAACCTTGCCAGCGGCAATTTCGTCTGCATGTTGCGTGTTCCAATTATCAGACCAAGCATTAAATGCGGTCACGAGTTCTTGGTTTGAAATACTGTCTTTCGGGGTCCAAAGACCCGTGGCACTGATCAAAGCTGTCACGTAATTTTCCTTCAATATTTTTGGACATATTACTGATAAAGACTATCTAATCTAGTCACAATATGTTGAAGAATGTTACAGGTTTATACTGTGTTATTTTTGCACTTTTCGTAACAATGACAATCAACACTATGATCATTTATCATGCCGACTGCCTGCATAAACGCATATATGATGACAGGGCCGACAAATTTAAACCCGCGCTTCTTTAGGTCATTAGCCATAGCAATACTTTCAGGACTGTCGACGGGGGCGTCTGCAAATTTATTCCACGCATTTTGAATGGGTTTACCACCTACAAAATTCCAAAGGTATTCGCTAAAATCAAGACCTTCTTCATCGCGCATTTTTATGTAAATTTGCGCGTTGGAAATGGCGGCCTTTATCTTTAACTTCGAGCGGATAATGCCTGCATTGCCGAGCAGACGTTCGCGGTCTTTGTCGGTGTAGTGTGCGATAATATCGGGGTCGAGCCCGTCAAATGCTTCTAATATGGTTTTGCGTTTTCGTAAGATGGTAATCCAAGCAAGTCCTGCCTGCATACCGTCTTGAATGAGTTTAGAAAACAGGGATTTGCCATCATAATTGGGCACGCCCCATTCCGTGTCGTGATAGTTACAATAAAGCTCATCCTCACGTGGAACCCATCCACAACGCGGGAGGTCAGGGTTATGTGTCACTTTACTTCCTTGTATTGTGAACGGCCAGTGCTTTGGTCTAAATTTAGCCAGTGCCAGTCCATATGTATGCGCAGACAGCCATCATCATCTGTTGTAATATTAGCAGTGGCTTCGCCAACTTCCAGCTCGCCCCTCGGGCCGCGACAGTGATAGACGAGGTTCGCCGTATCCAGGCCAGTAAATACGCCAATAAGATGCCCATCTGTGAACCCCTCACCGTCATAGACGGCGCTAAAACTATCCCCTGACTGGCTATAGGCAAAAATGGAATCCCCTTTTATGCGCCCGTTTTTTGAGTTATGGGCAGGAGAAAATTTTCGACCATTAAGATTTATCCGTGTCATAATTTGGCTCCATAATGGTTGCGGGATTGCCGCCAACGGTTGGAGTTTGGTCGGTTTTGGCGAGGCGGTCAAGGCGAATGAGGGCCATGCCGTGGTCACTCCTGACATGGTTGAGGGTTCCGATTTTTATGTCGCCCGCCAATATATCATCGCCAGATTGCGCTGGGCCTGATAATTTAACACCGCACATACGTTTGCGCACAGACGTTTTGCGGTGCATGCGTGACACGACTTCTTGACCAATGAAGCATCCTTTTTTGTAATCAACGCCGCTGAGTAAATCCATATTGGCGTCGGCGGGGAAGGTTTGCACCGTGTCAAAATCCCATGTGCTATCTGGAATGCCAAGGGACAGACGGTGGGAATCATAATCCTCTTCGGTGTGTTCGGTGCTTAACAGATCACCCGTTAAGAATCTTTGGCCAAGTTCTATATGGCGGGGGTCAGGTTTTCCAATATCGCCTTTGCCGTCCCAGAGAGCATAAATGAAAAAGTCGTCGCTAATATCTTCTATGTCGATGGCGGCGCGGAGCTTGTACATTTTTAGGCGCATGATCAGGGTTTTACCAAATTTTACGGGCGTATCCAAAACTAGGCCATTGTCCGTTTTGTGGACAAAAAAATCAGCGATGATTTTACCTTGCGGCGTAAGGAGGGCGGCGAATGTTATATCTGCACCGAGGTTGTTAGTGATGAGACCGCCAATAAAATCTTCGACAGTGTCGCCCGTTAGGGAAATAAGAGTACGATTAAGTTTTGCAATGGGCATTATACAAGCCCCGCAAAATGCCATTTCAGGGTTTCGCCTGCGTGGAATGGAATAATCTGCGTGTCCATAATATCGTAATTATCAGGAACGGAAATGTCTTTTCGCTCCAGCAAGATTTTACGACTGTTCGGTTTAAGACCGTAAAACTCTGGGCCGTGCAGGCTGGCAAAGCCTTCTAATGTATCCAGTGCGTTTTCTTGATCAAAAGTTTGTGCGTAACTTTCTATGGCAAATGGGGCGTTAAACACTCCCGCGCATCCACAGGCGGATTGCTTGTTTTCAACTGTGTGCGGGGCTGAATCTGTGCCCATGAAAAACTTGGGCGAGCCTGATATAGCGGCTTTTCGCAGGGCTAATCTGTGGACTTCGCGCTTGGCTATGGGTAAGCAATAAAGATGTGGATTGATGCCGCCTGCAAAAATGGCACTGCGGTTATAGACAAGGTGGTGCGGGGTGATGGTGGCGGCGATTTTGGGGCCGCTTGCCCGCACAAAATCAACCGCGTCTTTGGTGGTGATGTGCTCAAACACGATTTTCAAATCAGGAAATTGTGCGATCAATTTAAACATAGTGCGCTCGATAAACACGGCTTCGCGGTCAAAAATGTCTATGTCACTATCTGTGACTTCGCCGTGGATAAGCAAAGGCATGCCGATACTCTGCATGGTTTCTAGCACTACCGTGATATTGTCTATATGTGTCACCCCGCTGTCAGAATTTGTCGTGGCCCCCGCTGGGTATAATTTGCAAGCGGTGAAAACGCCTTGCTCATATCCCATTTCGACTTCCTTTGGATCAGTGCTGTCGGTCAGGTAGCAGGTCATGAGAGGGGTGAAGTCGTGTGCTGGGTCAAGAGCGCTTAAAATACGGGTGCGGTAGGCTTCTGCCAATTTCACACTGGTAATTGGCGTCGCGAGATTAGGCATAATAATCGCCCGCCCAAACTGAGCCGCCGTATAATTGATAACAGAGCGAAGCATATCCCCGTCCCTTACATGCACATGCCAATCATCTGGTTGGCGGATGGTGAGTGTGTTGGTCATCATTGTTCCCTATACGGATCACTGAGCATGACGCTTAGGCGGCGTCCGTTTTCTGCGAGGACGGCAACATCTATCGCCACTGTATTTGAGCAAATTGTATAGCGTTCTTTTTGTTCGTAATAGCCTGCGTTAAAGGCGCGGATGAGTTGTCGTCGGCGCGCACTATCTTTGGGGACTTCTAGGGTCATCATGGCGCTGGCCTGTTTGCGCCATTTTTGATCGTCTTGGGTAAAGCAAAGTGTGCGGAGATAATGGAGTTGCCCGAGATTGTTTGACAGGGCTTCGACTAGATTGGTCATGGTCACCATATTGTCGTCAATTCTATTTTCCGCTTGCTCCATTGCTTTGACCGGGTCTATGGGTTTTTCTTTTTTTACAGTCTCTTTTTTGGACGTGGCTTTTTTAGATGTCTGCGCCAGTGTTGGGGCAGGTGACAGAGCGCATACGAGGAGCGAGAAAAAAATAATGAAACGTAACATAATGTAGGGTTTAGACAAAAAATCTAAATTCGTCATCCCCTTTTCGCATTTTCTGTGTTAGGTATTATTTATGTGTGGTCGTTACGTTCTCGTCAATCATTTAGATGCCATTGCCGCATTTTTTGCAGGCGCACCTGTTCATGACGGGTTGTGGACGTGGGCGCCAAATTGGAATTTGGCCCCAGGTGTCGTCGCGCCTATCATTGCTCTAAATGGGCAAGGGGCGCGAACAATCGTGCCGATGCGTTGGGGTTTGCATCCACACTGGCGCACCGAAATGCCCCAAGGACGACCTCTATTTAACGCACGGATCGAAACGGCGTTTGAAAAGGCCAGTTTTCGCACCCCGTGGAAACGTCGCCGCGCTCTTGTGCCCATGTCTGGGTGGTATGAATGGGAAGGGGTAGCTTCCCCTAAAACCCCGTTTTATATTCACCCCAAAGAGGCGGGGCTTAGTGCTTTTGCAGGATTGTGGGATCAATGGCATGTGGACGAAGGGATTACCCTGCTTAGTTTTACCATCCTGAA
>JAESQI010000368.1 GCA_016765255.1 Robiginitomaculum sp.
GTTACACTTTCAATCCGGCGACGGCCCTGGCGACCTTCTTTGCGACGCAACTGGCAAATGCAATCGTCGCCCCTGAGACGCAGGAGGCAGCCCTCGTCTCAGCGGCGCTGACCACTGTTGGGGCAATCTATGGCGCGCAGATCGGCAGTGCCGCCTTTCCGGTCATCGGGACTTTTATCGGAGCATTTGTCGGTGCGATTGTCGGAACGCTGTTGGGCAATGCCGCTTTCGGGGCGCCGGGCGCCCCCCATGCTTTCGCTTCGGTCAGTTTGAAGGCGGATGGGCGCCTTGAGGTCACCGGGTTGGAATGGTCGGAAAACAATGCCGATCCGCAGGCTGCCATCGACATTGCCACCGGCATAGTCGAGCCGTTGAACACCATCGTCGACATGATGGGTGGCGATGCCCAATTTACTGGAGGGGCAACCTCAGGCGTAAACCAGCCCTGGTATCTGGAGATCGGTTATCGCGAAGGCGATTATCAATGGAACAAACCGGGCGTTGGCTATGTCACCATTGTCGAGTTTGAGGACTTGTTCGAAGACATTGCTGCGGAGGTCATCAATAACCGACTGGAAGGGGGCGATGCATTTGGTCGCCGAATTTATTTTTACGGAAGCTGGACCACCGCACAGGAATTGATGGTCGAGCTGACCATTGCATCCGACTATCGCAGTTATTTGGATAACAGGGCGGTGATTGATGCGCTGATGGAAGAAGCTCCGGCCAGCAGCTTTACTCTTGGCTGGCTGACAACCATCTCACAGGCAGCCGGTTTGGGGCTTATCAATCCGGATGCATTGCAGAACAAGATTGAGGGCACGTCTGCCAGTGAAACGCTGACCGGCACAATCTATAATGACGAGATTATCGGCGGCGCGGGCAACGACACGCTGGAGGGTGGGCTTGGCAACGACCTGCTGCGTGGCGGTGCGGGTGACGACATTCTGCGCGGTGGTGACGGGCAGGATTCTATCTCCTATACAGAGTTTACCACTGGCGTTGTGATTGATCTGGTGGCGCTGGCGGTGACAGGTGCTGGTGGTAATGACACGCTGGAGTCCATCGAACGGGCCTTTGGTTCCCAGGGTGATGACACGATCATCGGGGCGGGTATTTCAGAAATTCTGTCCGGCCTTGGCGGTGTGGACACGATTTCCGGTGGGGCTGGTGACGATACGATTGAGGGTGGCGCTGGTGCCGACGTACTGGATGGCGGCGACGGGTATGATCTTGCGAGCTATGTAGGGTCTGCGACAAGCGTTCATGTGACGCTGCAGGCGGACGCGCTCACGCCGGGGACAGGGAGCGGTGGCGATGCTGAGGGCGATACGCTCACCAATTTCGAAGGAATTATTGGCTCGCTTCACTCTGATGTTCTGGTGGGCAATGCCGATGACAATCTGCTGATCGGCAATGGTGGCAATGACTTCCTGGAAGGCGGCGCTGGCGCTGACGAACTGCTTGGCGGCGACGGGGCCGACTTTGCTGTTTACACCGGCTCATCTGCGGGCGTGAATATCAATCTGGAGACAGGCGTTAACTCTGGCGGTGACGCTGAGGGCGATACGTTCGACAGTATCGAATATGTCATCGGATCTGCTCATGACGACACGATTATCGGCAATGCCTCTGGCAATGTGATCGAGGGCGGTGCTGGCGCAGATGTGCTCGACGGTGGCGACGGCATGGATGCGATCTCCTATGCCAATTCTTCAGCGGGCATTTTCATTGATTTGGTCAATCAGACCGTGCGCTCGCGTGATGTTCTCCAGCAGAGTGATGCGACCGGCGACACAATTGCCAATTTTGAACACGTCATTGGAACGAATTTTGCTGACGTCATTATCGTTGGCCACGACAATGCGGTTATTCTCGCGGGCGGCGGTGATGACATCATCACCCCCTTCAGCGGCAATGTAGCAATCGATGGTGGCGATGGGTTCGACACGGTTGATTTCAGCCGCATCGACAATGGGGGCAGCTTCCAACCGCTCTACGCGCAGGCGGGGCTGTTTACAGGATCGCAGGTGGATGACACGATCATCTATCAGGGCAATGATATTTATGATGTCTGGGCAGATGCGCTGGCGGGCGTTGAAGTAAATGACAATAGCTTTGCAACAATCACCAATCGATATGATATCCGGCTCAATTCGATCGAGATGCTGCGCGCGACAGAATTTGATGACCGCATTGCCTTCAATGACATTAATCAGCATGTGGATGGTGGCGGAGGGGACGATCAGATCATCGGCAAAGAAGGTGACGACATTTTCTACGGTGGGGCCGGTGACGACATTCTTCAAGGCATGCTGGGCAATGACACACTGAGGGGAGATGCTGGCGCCGATGTTGTCCTTGGCGGTGCAGGGAATGATACGCTCTTTGGCGGTGACGGGGATGACCTGATCATTGGCGACACGGACCTGATCACCGATAATCCATACGCGGTCTATATCATTGTGCAGCCGGAAGCGCCGGGGAATGATCAACTAGACGGTGGTGCTGGAAATGACACGCTGAAAGGTGGCAGTGGTAACGACACCTACTATTTCGGTCGTGGATACGGGCAGGACGTTATTATCGACCAGATTTTTGTCGAAGGCCCTACTGCAGGTAAAATTCCATTACCCACAGTGACGCTCGCTGAAGCGGGCAACGACACTCTCGTGTTCAACGAAGATATTCTGCCAGGAGACCTTTCGGCTGTTGCCGATGGTGATGACCTTGTCATCAATATTGTTGGGACCTCCGACCAGATCCGCCTTTCCAATTTCAATAACGCCTTTATGGCCATTGAGACCGTACGGTTTGCTGCGACGGGCTACCAGCTCAGTCTGGCGGGGCTGACGGCAACGGTCGCTGCTGCGAACCTCTCCGTCATTGGCGACGGGTTGCTTTCCGGGACGGGCAATGTGGATGCACTGGTAGGAACTAGTGGCAACGATGTCATGAGCGGCTTTGAGTCCGACGACACCATTCAGGGCGGCGCAGGCGACGATACGCTTGATGGCGCTGGGGGGGACGACTACCTGCATGGTGGCGCTGGGAACGACCAATTCATCGGTGGCGCTGGAGATGACCGCGCGATCTATTATGGCGATGCGCAGGATTATACAATATCAGAGGTAAGCGGCACCTGGACCATCACCGATAATAACATTGCTGATGGCAATGAGGGAACAGACACTCTGACCGGTGTGGAGGAAGCCTATTTCAACGGGCGGATTGTCCAACTTGGTGGGACGAACAATACGCCTTTCGTCATTGGAGCCGTGCAGAACCACGAGATCGAGCGGAATGCGGCGTTCTCTTATGTTCTGCCAGCGAACCTTTTCCATGACGTTGATCAGGGTGATACTCTTTCTCTTTCCATTCGGATGGCGGATGGAAGCGAAATCCCAAGCTGGCTGACATTCGATGCCGCGACGCGCACTCTGTCCGGGAACCCGGGCGATGATGCGGACGTTTTCGATGTGTTGATTGTTGCCTCTGACGGTAGTGAGAGTACGACCATCACTGTCAGCATTGCGGTGCTCGGTGAAGTTTTGGGTACGGAAGGTGACGATGCGGGCGACACTGCTCTTCAGGGTCTCGGTGGGCACGAACGTATGCTGGCAGGAGGCGGAGACGATACGCTTCTCGGCAGTGCAGGCGCGGATATTCTGGATGGTGGTGCGGGCACAGACACCGTCGATTACTCTGGATCTTTCTTCGGCATTGAGGTGGACCTGGGTACAGGTCTTGGGTCAAAGGGAGATGCTGCAGGAGACCGTCTATCAAATATTGAAAATGTGATCGGTACCCGACACGATGATGTTATTCGTGGCGATAGCGGTGACAATTTCATTGATGGCGGTACTGGCGCTGATTTGATCGACGGGGGAGCAGGGAACGATACGATAATTGCTTCCAGCGGCGATACATACGTTATTGGCGGAGCGGGCTGGGACATCGTTGACTACAGCGGCTTTGTTTCTGCGAATGGCCTCAGCGGTCTTTTTGTTCAGATAGCCACGGTCGATCCGTCAACGTTGCTCTATACACTCGGCCCCTATGCACATTCGGTTGAGGAGCTTATCGGCACGAATTGGCTTGATACGCTCCAGGGGGACGACAATGCGAATATACTCCATGGTCTGGCGGGCGATGATAGTTTGCTGGGATGGGGCGGCAATGACATTCTTGAGGGCGGCCTCGGGGCGGATCTGCTCACTGGTGGCGATGGAAA
>JAESQI010000369.1 GCA_016765255.1 Robiginitomaculum sp.
ATCTATGAGGCCCGGGACTATGACCTGATTGTCAAAACGTGTATCGGTCTTTGCTTCCGGATATTGTGATTTCAAATCAGACAAAGACCCGACAGCGCGAATGGTTCCGTCTTTTACAGCAATGGCTTGTGCTAAGGGACGTTTTTCGTCCAAGGTCAGAATGGTTTTGGCAGAATAGATAATGGTTGTGTCTAATTTTTCCTCATTATTGTCAGGCGGCGCACATGACATTAGAACAAAAACAAAAATACTTAAAACAACGCTATTAATCCACAGCATACTGATCTCCTATGATTAGCTTAATCCGTTTTTAGCATCGGCTCAAGTCAGGAAAATAAGTTTAGGTCATCTTGGCCTTAGGTGGATTTAATCGTTTTGGCTCAAGGTTTTTATCAAAGCACGGGCTTCATTTCCGATTTCTCCGTGATCCATGGCATAAGCGCAAACAGCTTTGAAATAGCCAAATTTGGAGCCGCAATCATAGGGCGTGCCGTCAAAGGCGAGAGCAAAAAATGGGGATGTTTTCATGAGCTTTGCCATGGCGTCGGTGAGTTGGATTTCATTGCCTGCGCCTGGTTCTTGTTCTTCGAGAAATTTGAATATTTCTGGCTGCAATATATAGCGCCCCGTAATGGCAAGGTTGGAGGGGGCTTCGCTTGGCTTTGGTTTTTCGATCATGGCAGACATTTCGTAAATATTGCCGTCTTGGGACTTGGGCGCGATGACGCCGTATTTATCGGTTTGGTCTTTGGGAACAGGATCGACGGCAATAATATTGCCGCCTTTTTTTTCATATGCCGCAATCATTTGGGCGAGGCATCCGGGCGTTGATTTGACCAATACATCGGGCAGTAAAACCGCAAATGGTTCATCTCCGATGACGTCTCGCGCACACCAAACTGCGTGTCCCAAACCTTGCGGGGATTGTTGACGTACAAAACTTGTGGAACCGGGAGCTGGCAATTTTGCTTCCAGTTCTTTTAACAGCGCCGTTTTATTTTTAAGATGCAGTGTCGCTTCTAACTCATAAGCGCGGTCAAAATAGTCCTCAATCGCGCCTTTATTGCGGCCCGTCACGAAAACAATATGCTCGATACCTGCCTCAAGTGCTTCGTCCACTACATATTGTAGGGCAGGGCGGTCAACCACGGGCAACATTTCTTTTGGGATGGATTTGGTCGCAGGCAAGACGCGGGTACCAAAACCAGCGACGGGCAAAACGGCTTTACGAATTTTTTTCATGGCTTTACTCTTGTTGTTTCAACGCGCTGTTTACCAAAATAGACTTACTACGGGGTAAACAAGCCCTCGTCATTATATCCGTTATAATTTTCGATTGAGGCTATATTTTGAACTTTTGACGTATTTAGGCCAATACAGCGCACGGCGTCTATTCCTGGGGCACGGGTTGACAAAGGGATCAGGGTCGACATAGAGACAATAGGATCACGAATATAAAATCCATTGGTGGTTTCTTTGATCACGACTGCCCAATGTGTACGGGTCGGCAGCTCAAATTTCACCAGTGGATAAAACCCAGCGGCCAAGCAATGACGGACAGTATAGGCATCTTTCTTGCGGTAAAATACGGTTTTGGCTTTACCGCCCGTTACCCGTTCAAGGCCGCTCCAGATCAATTGGCCATTTTTGGTAAAGCCTCCATTGGCTTTGAGGCGGTTGGTGAGGTCGCCCGGATCGGTTTTAAAGCCTAAATTGGTCAGCGCCATGGCGGCGGCTGTGACCAGACAGCCGTGACTTTTAAGGCTTTGTCCAGAACCGCCAAGGGTTTGGCGTGACCAGCGGGGGTCATTTTGTAAAAACTGCGCGTGATCTGCCAACTCCAACTTTACTTTGCCGTGGGGCCTCTTAACGAATGGTTTGGTTGCTGGGTGTTGTGTGGGCGGGGATGTGGAACAGGCAGAGATCAGGAATAGGCCTAAAATGCCGCCTAAACATAGCCGCAATTTTTGTTCCCTTATCAATTGGTACGTCAAAATGTTAATTCTCTCATTAAGTGTGTGCACTTGGCCTAGCTCTTGCATTGTGTTAAGAAACCTTATGGGGCGAAGTTTAAATGTTTATAAATGCAACATATTTTGACCGTTTTTATGCGGTTTGTATCAAATTGGCGACACTCATGGCTATATTTGCCGTGTTGGGTAGTGAATTCGTGCATGCGCAAATACCTGAAACTGCCCTAAACACTTCGAGCCAAACATCTTTGGAACTGTTTGAACAAGCAAAATCCTATCATGACGGCAGGGGGGTGAGGATTGATATTGTTAAGGCAATTGAGATTTATCAAAAAGCTGCAAATTTAGGAAATACAGACGCCATACTCAATCTGGGTTTTATTTATTTTACGGGTCAGGGCGGGGTGCAAGATTACAACAAAGCACGGCAATATTATTATCAAGCCGCAAAGACAGGCGACCGTTCGGCACAAGAAAATCTTGGCTTGATGTATGAGCATGGACTTGGGGTCAAGGCCAACACAAAAACTGCTAAATTATGGTATGATAAAAGCAAAGGTCTATTACCGCCGATTAAACCCGAACCCGTAAAACCAGTTGTTATAAAGCCCGCCCAAGAATTGCGCGAGCAAAATATACCGCCGGCATCTCTTGAACCGATCAAATTACCTGTTGCATTGCTTGCCATCTCTTTACCTGCCAAACCAGATAGTGTTGACAATACGACAGGCGAAGCCGCTTTGAGCATATTATCTGAGACAATTACGGGGAAACCAGCCTTTGCCAGCCAAGTCAAATCTATCCCGCCGCTCAACGATTTTAAGGCGCAAAATTTTGGTGTGATCCATTTACCAAATTGGGCCAGCCCATTGATTATATCAAGTTTGTTTGGGTTGGCTCTCTTGAGCGCCATATGGTTTTCCCTACAATTTAGAAACCTGCATTACCGTAATGAACGGTATAAATTTACCTCTCTGTTTTTTGAAGATCACCGTGAAAGTTTGCGTGGTAGTTATCTGCGCACCCCCCATAGTCACCGCCAATATAGCCTGCCGCACCAACCATGGGCCGTATCCCTATGTTCCCTAATGGTGCGTTTTGCAGCAATTAGGCAGGCAGACCCGAATATAGATTGCCCGATTAGCAACAGGGTTGTTAAGCGCCTCAAAAATGCACCCTATGCGGCGCGTGAAGAAGTGTTTGGGTTTATCCCAATGGTACAAGACAGGCTTTATTTTGATATCAATAGCCTGAGTGAGGATAAGTATTCCCCGCCGAAGCCTTACCAATTTGGCCATTCGAAATTTTTCCTAAACCGGGCGAAAAAAAATAAACTGAAATAATTTCCAAATAAAATTAGCTTAGCTAAGTTCTATGCCCTAATCGCCGCTCTATGGCGTCCCAAGACAGTGCGCTGGCATCAACGCCGCTAAAGCGTTTTAGTTCTTGCACACCTGTTGGTGAGGTCAGATTGATCTCGGTCAATTTATCGCCAATCACGTCAATCCCCACAAGAATTTGGCCTCTCTCTTTAAGCATGGGGCCAATACGCGCACAAATTTCAAGATCGGTTTTAGTAAGGTCATAGGCTTCGGCCACACCGCCTACATGCATATTGGAGCGGGTCTC
>JAESQI010000370.1 GCA_016765255.1 Robiginitomaculum sp.
GCGTCCACGTTCGTCTGTCAGCTTAAATGTAATTGTCGTTTCCACACCTGTACGTGAGACAGGTAGCCCACTAACGATCTTAGGCTGATATTTCCATTTTGCCACTGATTTTGTCGATGCACGTTTAAATACACTGGTAGAACAATATAAGGCGCTTACATTAAATGGTTGCCCTTCAGGACTCACATCAAAGCGCATATTACAATGTCCAGATTTTTCGGCTCGCGGCGGCATAATAGGCGGTATACGCACAAGCGGTTGGGCATCGCGGTCACTAACCGTGATTTTAAAACTCGCTCTATCTAGTTTTGGCGTCGTAAATTCTGGGATAGCACCTTCAAGAGATGCAATGGCGACAGTGGGCTGCGTAGCTTGTTGCCGTTCGATTTGCGGCGGCGGCGGCGGGGTGACCACTTTGCGAATTTTAGCAATTTTAGTTTCCCGTACCGCAACTTTAATATCTTCCACCTTGGGATTGATTTCAAAGCTTGCATTTTCATACTTTTCTTGCGGCTTAAAATCGTCCTTAATTAATGTCATCATCATGACAAACAATGCGAATGTTACAAAGGCCGCAATGGCCGTGCCAAGTATCCAACGTAAAATCAAACTCATAATTACCTCTTAATCTGTTGATATGCGCGTTATAATTTGCAAATCGGACATCAATTCCTGTACGGCCATGACCGTACCAACATGCGCTTCTGTATCACCAATGATAATTCCCTCTGCTTTTGGATTTTCGTCCCGCATGGCCAAAATCACAGGCCGTATTTCATTGACTGAATATGGCTGTTTATCAATCCAAACTTCATCATCCGCACTGACCGCAATCAATATACCTGGCGACCAAGGTTCGGCCATATTAGCCTTAGGGCGCTCGGGGTCAACACCAGGGGTTTTCACAAACACTGATGTGACAATGAAAAAAATCAGCAAAATAAACACAACATCAAGCATGGGGGTCATGTTTAATTCAGTATCTTCACTATCTACATTTACTCGACTACGTCTTGCCATAATGTTACCTTATCACATTTTATTTCCGATTGCAAGCCCCGCCCTTAATCGGACGAACTCTAGCTCGCGGGAATAATTTCGATTTTTGACGGAAGACCTTTCTGGTCAAAACTATCTTTTAAAGACACCAAATTTCCGTGTTTGGCGAGTTCGCTCACGCGCAAAATAATATTGGCACCAGGCTTCTCACCAAGCGTACCTTCTACTACCAAAGTAACTCGGTCACATTCTGCGCTGTTACCATCAACACTGCACTGATTACGCGCATCAATGAAGACAATGATCGCCGGCTTTGGCTCTGGATTGTCCAAACTGTCAGGCGGCGGCGGAGGTTGTGTCAAGTCAATGCCTTTTTCATCCAAGAACGTCGCCGTCACAATGAAGAAAATCAGCATAATAAACACGATATCAAGCATAGGCGTCATATCTATGTCAGAATCGTCAACAGGTTTTTTATGTGAACGTCTACTCATTATGCTTCCCCTATCAACAGAGTATCCGCAAATTGCGCGGTTTCACGCTTACTACGCCGATCAAGCTGACTAGAAAAGAACAGACCAGACAAAGCCGACACCATCCCAGCCATGGTTGGAATGGTGGCTTTAAATACACCACCAGCCATCAAACGTGCATTGGAAGATCCCGACAATGCCATAACATCAAACACATCTATCATCCCAGTTACCGTTCCGAGTAGCCCAAGCAGTGGCGCAATAGCAACCAATGTCTTGATAATGCCAATATTTTGATCTGTCTTAGCTTTCACTTGCGAAATCAAATCATCACGGATCGCACGCGAACGCCAAGACCGCGTATTTGTGCGGGACTCCCACTCGCTGGTAAGGCGTTTTTTGATCGCATTATGAGCAAAATAATAATAGGAATATCTTTCCATGATAAATGTCCACATAACAAATGTGGCAAACATAATCACGACGAGCACATTTCCGCCCATTCCAAGAAAGTCCTGCAGCCCTTCATAGGCCAATTTCGGGTTAAGCCATTCTGGCATTATCTTCCCTTCTCTATCAAATCAAGTGACCAGATTTAAAACAATCTGAACCAAGCTAGGTGTAGTTGGCGGCCATGATTTTCACATGACCACCAAATTCACTATCCGCGACTGTTCTCAATATGTCGTGCGACAATACCTGCTGATTGCTCTTCCAATGTGCCTTGCACACCACGCGCCATAGACGAGCAGAAACTGTGCAAGATAAGAAGTGGGATCGCAGCAATCAAACCAAGCATGGTCGTGACAAGAGCTTCGGAGATACCACCAGCCATGAGCTGAGGGTCACCTGTGCCGTAAATCATCATGGCTTGGAAGGTTTTAATCATACCCGTAACTGTACCAAGTAGGCCGAGCAAAGGTGCGATACCAGCGCCAAGCTTTAACAAACTTAGACCAAATTCGAGCTTAGGGCTCTCCTTCAAGATTGCCTCATCAAGCTTAAGCTCGATAATTTCACCGTCTTTGTCTTTTACGTTTTCATAGGCCATCATAACACGGCCAAGGGGATTGCCTTTAGAGGGTTGCGCTTTCTTTCTTTGTGATTTCACAGCTGCCGATGTCATAAACAACATAACCATACGAACGAGACCAAGAAGTACACCTGCTGGCAGGAGGAAATACCAAATCAAGGCGCCAATAAACCCACCTTGTTTAATCCGTTCGTTCCAAGTTGGTACGCGTTCAAAAGACTTAAGCAAGCTTCCCCGTGTTGGGTCAATTGGCCCAAACACAAGATTTCCTGCTGCAGTAGACGTAACAGCCTTCGCAGCTTTATTTACAACACCGCCCGGTTGGCGAGGCAATGCCGTCAAGGGCAACACACCTTCTGTTTTTACAGCTTCATATTCCAAGAAATTGCCACCATCTTTTGTAAAGACTGTAAACGGCCCAATCCGAGTCAATTCTACTTCAGCGCCATCTGCATAATTATTTACGGCGGTTGTAAAACTTTTAACCTGACGCTGATATTTAATTTCATCAAGCATGGATTTCCAAATATTATTGAGCTCATCCGTATTGGGCAGAGCCTTTGACTCAGCGACACGACCCAAGACATTGGTTCGTGTTGGATATTCAGATGTGATCAACGAACTATCAAGAGTGGCTTTAAATTCACTCGCTTTAGAACGAGCTAAACCAAACACTTCACGAAACTCACCCTGCGCTGAGCTTAATTCTCCCTCAAGGGCTGCAACCCGCCGCTCATTGGCATCAAATGTTGACTGCACACTGCGCGCTTGCCGTTCCAACCCTGCTAACGTAGACCGAGCCTCGCGCAATTTGGACGCTTGCGTATCGCGGCGCGCCCTAAATTCAGCTTCCCGCGTTGCATTTTCTTGCTGGGTCTTAGCTGAATCAGCTCGAACCTGCTGCAACAAAGTATCAATAGATGTCACCTGCGCTGTCGCGGGGATATTCATCAACATGGCCGCACTTAATGCAAATACAGCCGTTTTCGTTAAATTTTTCATATGTTTACTCATTTTTCTCATCCCCAATTCTAATTCGCACCAACAATTGGCGCAAAGACCAATTTAGGAGCCGCTTCACCTTTCGCCACGCGAATGGCCTGACGGATGGACAAAGCTCGCCCCCCATCAACTGGCAACCACGACTTGGTAGACCGGTCATAATACCCAATATCGGTCTCGTCTTTTGTCATATAAACAAGTGAGACCCTACCATAGCGCAAGAAATTCACTTTCTCGCCAGACCGCGTAGGGTGTGCGCCTTCATAACTATCCAAGCCCTGACCATAGGAAACTTCGATTTTATAGGCATTTAATACCTGACGATATTGCTCAACAGGCGTAACTTTTGGATTGGCCAAGGCAGCCTTAACACGGCTAACTCGGGCCCGCCGCTCATCGAGTAAGAATGGAAGATCATCTTCAATCGCATCTTCAATAGCGACCGTCATCCTAAGCATCATCGGCGCCATGCCTTGCTTAATCGCTTCAACAGTATCAAGCTGCCGAGCCAACGATTTCAATTCCGCTTTTTGTGATTGCAGGTAAACGTCCTGCTGATCCACGAACAATTTGATATTATCAATTTGTTGCAGTAAAGCACGGTAATCCCTGATCATTGTGTCCGCTTCGTCATCAAGTGTTTCCACCCTTTGTTGCGAGGCCGCACTGGCTGCTGAAGAGCTCTTTGCTGTCCGCATTGCGCTTTCCAGCGTCTGGGCGTGGGCAGGTATTGTAAATACCAGCGCAGCCGCCCCCGCGAGTAACAAATGCTTAGCGATTGAAATTTTCGACATGTCTTCCTTCCGATCTAGTTTCAATTCAAACCCCACAGACCATCTGTGGCGCAATACTATTTGGCGAAAATCTCGCCTTTGGCCGTACACGGCCAATTTTATTTAGGGTGAGGGCGTCACTGGTGCCATAACTACACCTGGCGCAACTTCCCCGTAAGCAATTCGTATAGCCCTGCGAACACTTGTCCCAGCACCACTTAGAGACACCCATTCTCCATTTTCAAGGTCATAGCGATAAGGATCCGACCCATCTACGTTTAAATAAACAAGTGCCGTACGCCCATAGCGCAAATAATCGCCGTCAAATATTTCTATTTTTTGGTTTGTCTTTTTATTTATTTCAAACTCACCCTTTTCATCTTTCAAATAGCGATCTTCACCGAGACGGATTGTCGGACTGATAGGATGATTCCCCTTATACGCCTCTAGGCTTTGTCCGTAATTGACCTCAATTTTATAGATGTTGAGAGCATTCCGGTATTTCTCTCCGACTGAAATTTTATCATTCGCAACCATAGTTTTGAGTCTATTTAAACGCGCCAACCGGGCATCTTTTTTGAAAGGAAAATCCGCCGCAATTTCGCGCTCAATACCAGCAACCATTTTATCAAGCATAGGTTGCACAGACGCCTTAACGTCTCCAAGGCCATCAATTTGAGCTTTTAGGCTTTCAGCCTGATCCTGCGCGCCCGCGATAAAGACTTGCTTGTGGGCAATGGTGATTTTTTTATCTGCAATTTGCTGCAGCAATATATGGTAAGCTTTCTCGTTCGCACTTTGCGTTTGAGCCGTTACGCTTGGCGCAATATATGCACACACCGCACCAGCAATTAATAACACGCGCACTCTTGATGAAATTTTCACCACACACCACTCCCGTAAATTTTTCGCGCATTTAAAGCACGGTTTTTATTATTGTTAACTTACGCTTACACGGGTCAGAATGGTTAATCAATCGCTAGGATGTTCTTTTTTTAATTTTTTTTAATTATCCACAAGTTCTTGCGGTTTTCTCAAAGCCATTACGCAGTTATTATGTATGAAATAAATTTTATAAACATGGTTGGGGCGGCTGGATTCGAACCAACGATCACGGGATCAAAACCCGATGCCTTACCGCTTGGCTACGCCCCAAAAGCGCACAGGTGCTCACGAAGAAAACAGCTGAAGTGAGGCGCTTATTATCCCCTCTCACATATAATTGCAACGGGATTTTACGCTCAAACAAAATATTTTTCACATAGGCGAATAAAGCGGGGGATTTTAAACAATAAGTGTGCCCTATCCCCACAATTAACACATGACATTACACCGCAAAAACATACTCACTGCACTTAAATTATCGTTTATCGAGAAATGCTTTGTGGTTTTCTTATATGTGTGTATGGTTTTCTTAGCAATCAATTTACAAAAGGCTTTCCATGCGGCATTTTTTCATCTCCCTCCTTGGTTCTGTAATTGGTTTTTTCATCGCCATGTTTTTAATGCTCATCCTTTTCTTTGGTATCATTGGCGCAATTGTTAGCACTGCAGGGAAAACCACCACCAAATCACACAGTTCAACTGTACTCACCCTAGATTTGCGCCATTCTATGTTAGACCATGGGGGCAATAATAGCTTTTTTGATAATGGCCCATCCTCTGTCGTCTCTATTGTCCAGTCATTGGCACAGGCGAAAAATGACAAAAACATCAAAGGCCTATTTATTCGCGCAAATAGCCACGGCATGTCTGCGCAACAGGCTGGGGAAATTCGCCTCGCCATCATTGATTTCAAATCCAGCGGAAAGTTTGTCATTGCACACGCACAAGGTTTTGAAAGCCCGTCTCTTTCCCCGTATATTGCCGTTTCTGCAGCAGACGAAATATGGCTGCAAGACACAACCAATTTCGCAGTCGCGGGGTATCGAGCCGAAATTGAATTTCTTGGTGGCGTGTTTGAAAAATATGATGCCAAGGCTGAATTTATTCAATTTCACGAATACAAAAACGCGGTCAATACATATACTAAGAAAACGCTCACGCCCGCGCACCGCACAGCCATGACAGAATTGCTACAATCCCTAATGGATACTGGAGTGGGTAATATTGCCAATGACCGCAATTTAGACAAGGCCGCAGTCACTAATTTACTCAAAGACGCCCCGCACAGTGCCGAAAGCGCCAAAGAACTCCGGCTTATTGACACACTTGGACATTACGCAAGCGCCCGTGACTACGCAAAAAAACAAGCAGGCGGAGACGATGTGCATTTCCAAAGCATTGGAGATTACGACTTGGATACAGGTTCAGGGCCTATTATCGCCTTTATCGGCGGACAAGGGGCCGTTATGGAAGGCAATTCCCAAGACGGAAGCAATCCATTTAGCAATACTTTATCTATGGGCGGCGATACGGTTTCGCAGGCCTTTATAAAGGCCGCCAAAGATGACAAGGTTAAGGCGATTATCTTCCGCGTCAGTTCACCCGGCGGCTCACCTACCGCGTCGGATCAAATCTGGGACGCTGTCAACCGCGCCAAAAAAGCGGGCAAACCCGTCGTGGTGAGCATGGGCCAATATGCGGCATCTGGCGGATATTATGTGGCCGCAAATGCCGATAAAATCGTCGCAATGCCAACAACAATTACAGGGTCAATTGGAGTTTACGGAGGCAAAATCTACCTAAAAGACACACTGGCTAAATTTGGCTATAATGTCGAAGCGATCAATCTGGGCGGAGAATACGGCGCCGTTTACTCGGCGTTTGAACCGTGGAGCCAAGGCAATAGAGCCGCCTATCACAATGTACTTGAAAACATTTATGACGATTTCACTTCACGTGTTGCGGACGGGCGGGGTATCCCTATTGAGCGTGTGCGCGAAATTGCCAAAGGGCGCGTATGGACAGGGGTGCAAGCTGAAGAAATTGGTCTTGTCGATCATCTCGGCGGTTTTGCAAAAGCGGTAGAAGTGGCAAAATACTTAGCTGACATTGACGACGACACCAAAGTCCATATCAAAAAATTCCCGCGTGATCTCACCCCTGCCGAACAATTTGAACAATTGTTCAATGTGACAGCAGACGCGACAGCTAATCTTGAAAATTTACAAATATTGATGCAATCGCGCGAGTTTGAAGCCCTCGTAAAAGCCCAAACCATACTACAAAATCAACACAATAGCGCGCTAAGTGTAGCCCTGCCCGAGATTAAGTAAGCTATTTACACAGATAGTCTTACTGCTGGTTTTCAGGAGTAGCGCAATTACTGAATTCGGCTAACGCCAATCGTTCGGGAATATTGTGGAAAGTGCATGCGGTATCCGGAAACGGCGCCGCGTTTAATTGATACAATAGGCTCATCACCTGATTTTAAGTTAACTGTGTTCAGATCACCTTTTCTCTGCTTCCAAACTTGACCATTATTAAGGATCAAAATAAGTTGCTTGCTTTGTGTGAAGGCAAAATCAATAACACGGGACTGTTCAGCACTAAAATATTCTTGTCTTTGTTGCTCCAAAGCCTCTCCCTTTAGCGCTACTTGCTCAGACCCAATACCGCTTGGGAAAGCGGGAGCAATCTTATAAGACGAAATACCTGCAACATTATTAGTATTTGAACGCCCTAAACTAGATGTCCCCGCCCAATCTGGTTTCGGGACTGCTGGTAATACCTTACGCAAAGCCTTCTCCAAACACGTTACTTGCGCACCCGTCGACAAAGCGTTCGTGCGGCATTGCATAATCATCCGCTCCACATCATCGCCCGCATATGCATTATTTGCAAATGTGCAAGACAATGCAACCATACTTATACTTAATCCAATTGAGAAAATGCGCATATTCGACCTTATATTATTTGTGGTATTAACAGGAATAGCATGAAAACTATAACTTGAGGCACTCAGGAAATTACGGCACCAACCACAAAAACACCAGCCCTAATACCAGTCATAAAAAAGGCGCACGGAAAGACGTACCATAAGCACCGCTTTGAGACGCCCATTCCACAGGTTTATATTGCCCCCGAATACGGTAAGTTGTACCGCTGTAACTACTTTCTTCTGTCTGACGAAGAGAGCCATCAAAGTTAAGTAATTCAATGCCTTGCCTATCAGTGATCAAAGGAATATCAATTTCACCAAACCAACCGACATCAATACCGCCGCGATATCCACCGACCAGACGAATTTGAGAAAGTTCAACATCGCGTGTTTGCGTAATATCATCCAAAGTCAAGATCGGCGCGAAATTAAATGGAAGTGGGCTTAACGGATTATCGACTTGACCGATCACCACACCATTTGCATCGACCTCATCAATCAGAGCCGTGACAGTAGGAAATATTTGCTCAAGGGTACCAATGGCAAAATTTTGACGATTTGAATAAAAGGCTTCAAAATAAACCTGATCATCACCAAAAAGACCAATGTCATATTCACCAGTGGTCAAAATTGACATGCGTTCGCTTTCACCAACGAGATCTGACTGACGACGCTCATCATTATCATTATAGAAATCGCTGTTAGCATAATTTGAGTCACCCAAATCTCTAAATCCAGCAGGCGGCGTAACAGCATCTCCACAATTTGAGAAATCTGGCCCAGCGCCCACGCCCACAGCATGACCTAGTGTGTAACAAAGAACATCAAATGTATCGAGGTTAAACCATTATTATCAAAAAAGCCATTAAACGGCGTTACATAGATTTCACCCGTGACCTCATCAATTTGAATATCTCTTAAACCTGATGCAAAACTGCGATCACCAACTAAAAGTCGATTACGGTCAAAATACTAAGCACCGAATGTTATGCGCGCTCTTTATCAAAGTTCTTTCAGAGCCTAAACCACGTAGGTTAACATTACTAGATCCTGTCCCCCCCGTCGGCGGGGCCTCACTCGCATTCGAATTACCAGCGTTTGAGTTAAAAGAGGAATCAGTTCTATTGCCTTTCACAACTGTAGCGCGGTTAACAAGTTCATTAATTGACGTAACACCAATTTGAATAGCCGACCCAACATCCAAAGTGGTAATTGGTGAAGCGCTTTCATATGTGCTTTTACGTAGACGCGAACCCGTAACGATAATTACGTCCCTATCTTGTTGATCTGCGATTTGGGCCGCAGTTGGGTTTTGAATAACGCCATTATCATCAACCTGTGCGAATGCAGGTGATGCGGCAAAACCAATCACAGCGCCAGATATCAGTGTTTACAATAGTAAATTGCTCTTACTAAATTTTTTTATTCTAAACTCTCTTTCTCTAAAGTTAAAATGTTAGATGCCGAGCACCTTCTCCCACCATATTTCAAAAAAGCACGAAGACTATCGCGAATTCTTACATTTCATAATGTAAGACAAGGGGGTATTGTTAATAATGGCATAAATTCTATATATTTATTTTACCTATTGCAAAAATACACTGTCGGCACTTTGCCTGTACTCCCTAGAAAAAATTTCGAAGGTCTGTACTTTAAATTTTTCTTGTTGCATGCTTATATTTATTGTCAGCACGCACACATGATATGGCATAGTATCAACGCTTTACTGTTGAATTTATTCAAAGTTCACAATTATTTAGGCCTGTTATATGACTGAAATAGCACCAAATATAGATCAACACTGGCGAACTAAGCGGCGGTCTATAGGTCGTGAAGGGAATACGGTTTTGGTTATTGACAATTTCTTTCCTGATCCAGACATTTTAATGAAAGATGCGAGTGTACGTTCTTATTCTGCACTTGCACCTTACTACCCAGGGATCAGGGCTAAAGTGCCAGGGAAATACATACACATGTTAGAGCCAGCCCTGACCAAAGTTTTAGCAACCGCATTTGGATTTAACGATGGTTTTAATTTGAAAGAATGCTTTTATTCTCTACTTACAACTCAAGTAAAAGACTTAAAGCTGATCCAAAGTCTGCCACATGTGGATGGTGGCAATGATAAAAGAGTGGCTTTATTACATTATCTCTGCGACGAAAGTTTTGGCGGCACTTCATTTTACAGGCATAGGAGAACCGGGTTTGAATCCGTTCCCAATGATAGATTTCCAACCTATAAAGCCGCATTAGAAAAAGACGTGGAAATATTTGGCCGTCCAAAGCAACAATATTTTAGTGGTGACGACGAAAAATTCGAACGGATTGGGCATGTTGAGGCTAAATTTAACAGAGCCGTGATATATTTTGGCCGAAATTTGCACGCTATAGACATTGGCAAAGACTTCACATTTAACCAACGCCCTACAGAGGGGAGATTGACGATCAATAGCTTTCTTGACCCTGTTTAATTACCTAGATCAACGCAAGGCACACCGTTTTATTTGACCCGTCGCACATTGATAGCGGGGCCGCTACCATTAACTCGCAACAAGAAACTACCAAGAGACGCCTTAATGATATGAGCTTCGGTCTTGCCAGATTTTTTTATATATAATTGCTTACTCACCGTTTGTTCCCAAACCTGACCATTTTCAAAATAAAAGCGTAATTTATCATAGCCAATTTTTTTGGTGCGGGCGATTTTGAGGATAATTTTTCTGCGATCATCTTCGGTGGATTTAAACCCAGTAGGTTTAGATGATTTAAACGGATTTTTAAGGCTGAAAGGCGATTTTTTATCCACACTTGCTTTTGAAGCTTGCTTGCTCTCATCACGGCCAAATAAATTACCAAAATCGAACAGAGACGGAATGTTAAAGCCAAAGGCATCGCGCTTGATTTTCTCAACATCGGGGCGTGTAACCGTCACCACTTCGCCGCTCGTGCTGGCGGCTTCGAATTTGCCGACGGCCAGATCATAACATGCGAGCCTTGCACTTGAGTCTTCAATTTGACGACAAGAAAACATCTTGGAGAGTGTCGGGTTATCGGGTGTCGTGTTTTGCGCCTGCACACTTAAACCACTAATGCCTGTAAGTAGGAGCAATGTCACTGCGTATAATTTTAACTGGCTCATTTTTACTGGCTCCTGATGAGTGGTGCGGGCATATAATATAGAGATTTGTAACAGACAAAGGCGCAAGTGCGTAGTCCTTATTGCATAGTCTTAAATTAAATGGCGTTCAGGTGTTTGTGCAGGACGAGCATTTCTCCTCATAGGCAAAAAAAAACGGCCACCGAAGTGACCGTTTTATATCTATTAAACATTCAAGTCTTTAGAATGTAGCGCGTACCCGCATTGTGAAACGGCGTCCAAGAATTTCAGATTGACCAAA
>JAESQI010000371.1 GCA_016765255.1 Robiginitomaculum sp.
ATGTCAGTTTCGCTATAGCCGCGTTTGACCAGTTCATTGGTGATGTTTTCGGTTTCGCTGGCGTCTTGCCAACCGACAATCCCGCCGCCACCGTCAAAATCGGACGCGATACCCACATGGTCTATGCCCGCTATTTTAACCGCGTGATCTATGTGGTCAGCGTAATCAGAAACACTGGCGGGCGTTTCCATTTCATACATCGGCTTAATCGCGGCTTCGTATTTTTCTTTTAAGACGTCGTCCATACCGTATAATTTTTTGTCACTCTCCACGCCCAATCTTTTACGTACATCCATTTTAAACTTTTCTTGAGCGGGCGAGAGAGCTTTCACATAAGAGCCAAGAGCGACAAGTTGAACGACTCCACCGTTATTTGCCAGTGCGCGCAGTTGTTCATCATCCAAATTACGCAAGCTTTTCGCCACCCCCATCACACCTGAATGAGATGCAATCACAGGGACTTTGGACAGGGCGACAGCCTGCATCATTGTCTCTCGACCTGCGTGTGATACATCCACCATTATCCCCGCTTTGTTCATGGCAGCGACCAGCTCACGGCCAAGCGGTGTTAAACCGCCATTGGGCGCAGTCTCTTCGCCCCACTGGGCTTTCGGGTTGGAGCTATCGCCAAATTGGTTATGGCCCATATGGGTAATGCCCATATAGCGAACACCTCGCTCGGCCCACATAGGCACATCGGCGACAGAAGGCCCAAGAGGAAATGCGTTTTCCATACCGATCAACGCAACCCTTCTGCCAGATGCGTCAATGCGCCGAACATCAGCAGCCGTTTTGGCCAATTCGATTTGATCCCCGTAAGCTTCGGTCATTTTTTGAATGGCAGAAAACCGGGTTTCGGCAATCTTACGAGCGTCCTCGTATTTCCCGTCGGCAATTAAAGTTTGCGGTGTGTAGACAATGAAAAATGCGGCGTCAAGACCACCCGCTTTCATCTTGCCAAAATCAACCTGTGCGTCCGTATCCGTACTTGGATCCATAGCCTCCGTCATATAGGTGAGCGGGATATCTACATGAGTATCAAGCGTGAGCAATGATTGATGGAAACTTTGTTTTGTCGGCGTGATTTCCATTTTATCAGCGCAAGACCCGAGAGCCAGAACACTGGCACATAGAGCCAATATTGACAATTTTGTATGTTGGTTTTTCATAATATTTCCCTTTTCACTTCTCTTTATATGATCTTAAGTACAAACCTAAAACCCGCCTTTGGTATGAAATCCGCCGCCGCCCCTGCTTCGTCCGCTTGAGCGGGAGGTGCGGATGCGGGGGGCGCGTCTGCGCGGCATGCGCGTACGGGGTTGCCTGCGTCTTGTCGTCTTGCCGCCCCAACCACCACCGCCAAAGCCACCTGAGTTTCTAGGCAAGCGCATAGCTTCGCCCCAATCTATGCCGCCAAAATCACCGTCCGAATGCCTTCGCACAGTGCGCTGAGCCCGTTTAATTTGCCGCCACACATCATTGCCTGACAACAATCCCGCTACCATTTGCCCGAGCAGCGTACCGATAAGGTTGCCCGACGGAAAATCAGACGACGGCGCGTCATAGCGCCTGTCTTTAAATTTACGGCGCAAAGTTTCCATTTCGGCCAAACGTTTTTGGTATTTTGTCAACAGGCTTTGCGCTTCCCGTTGGTCATTTTCCAAATCTTTGGCATGGGAGGAAAGCTCTATCAGCCGCCCAATGGCTCGGTCATCATCTTGACTCAATGTTTGGGACGCAAGCCTGCGGAGGTCAGGAAGGTTTTTATGTTGTAATGTACCAACCAATAACGCAATGGCTTCTTTGTAAGGGGCACTTCCACCGCCGCTTATTTGTGCTTGTTCACTGCGAATGCTTTGGTGCGCTTCTTCACTTTTTTGCAATTTCATGTCCAGCGCGTCCAGTTTTTTTTGTTCCAGCAAAGACTTTGTTTTTAAGATGGTCACACCTTCACGGGCCAGTGTTTTGACCTCCATGTCTTTCAGGGCGTCCCGCGCACTCTGCTCTTTCCCTTCCAGAGATTTTACGTGAGCAGAAAGTCGAACCGGAATATCAAGCAAGCGGCGATAGGTGAGAGCGGCGTCTCTATATTTCCCCCGCCGCGCGATCCAACCATCAAGGCCTTTGGTGAGGAACCATCCTTTTGCTTTTTTCGTACCGTATCCACGGCGTTGTAAATACTGAAAATAGGGATCACTTTGATAGGGCGCGCTTTTCTCCATGGTTTCAGTCTCTGCTAGGTTTTGTTTGGCAATCGCCCGCTCTGTTTTTGATTCAGCCGTTTCGACAGCGTTTAGAAATTCAATATATTCAGGGTTGGTAACGAGTTTTTTCTGACAGGCAAAAGCGGCCTTGTCATAAGCTTTCACCGCCGCAGATACTTTCAATTCCTGAACGCGGCGCGCCTCTTCCAGCTTGGATATTTTATCCAAACTTGCGTCCGCTTTCTTTTCAATCCGCACCTCTTCTTTGGCATGGGATGAGAGTAATTTGGCCGCTTGCCTGTCCACATATCCAAGCGATCCCCCTGCCCCGCCTTCAATTAAACCAAGACGAAGCTTGGCAATATTTTCATAAGCCAAAACTTGTTTGCGGTTTAAATCCGCGAGGGCATTTGATGCCCGTCCGGGCAGACGTGCCGCCTCGCTAACCGTTTTTCGGGCCCGCGCAATTACCCCGTCAATTTTGTAAAGTGTTCTTATGCCTGACGTCATTGTGCCCACTCCACAATCAAACCACCCGATGTTTGGATATCATACTCAGGCGCAAGATAGCCGATTTTCTTTTGCCCAATGACAGCATTTTGAATGATCTGGTCATCGCGTTTATCCGCCGCCACTTTATCAAAAACGGCTTTCGGAACCCGAACTCCCCATTTTTTCACAAGGCTAGGTTTCTGGTTTTCTTCACTAGTAATCAGAACAGATAAAGGCTTTCCGCTCGCGCCTATGCCTTCAACAATCAAATAAAAATTACTAATATCGGGGTTTTCATCTGCCCCTCTAATCACCCCGCTTAATTCCCTTGGACGCGACACAATTCGCAAAGTATAGCTTTGCTGCAATCGCCCATTGAGGCCGTCTAAGCCATTTCTGGCCTCCAGTGCCCCATTATAATTACCTGACTTGGCCTCGGACATTCCAACTATATAGAGCGCCTCGACGGTGGATTTTATCTCGCTTGTTTTTGCAAGGCCCAAAGCTTTTGTTTTGGCCTCTAACAATGATTTTGGCAGACCAACTTTTAAGGCCCGCTCTATCTTTTTAGCCTGTGCATTTTTCGGAGCTTCAAAGGCGGCGTAATTAACCGCCCATGTCATGCCAATGATACCCAAAACAACCAAGAGTGGCTTACCCCACCGCCCTCTTTTGATATAAGCATTTGCGAGAAAACTTGGCCGAGGCGCACTGTAGGCAAAACGATGATCATCGAGGGCTTTCACCCCTTCGCGCAAGATTTCGTCTGGAACTTCTATACCTTGTGCGTCGTAAATTTCGCGCAAACGTGTGATAAGTTTTTGCTCGCGGTCAGGTGCAGACAGATCATGGGCCAGCATATCCGCGTCATGACGAAGCGTATCCACAACGTCCATGGCCAACATAACATCGTCAAGCTTATGGGGCTCGGTTTGCACGGTTTCGCTCAACGCAAACCCCTAGTTCAAGTTCAGAACATTTGACGCGCCGAGTTCAGCTAGTCTTGCCATGCGCCGTTTCCCATCTTCGACCGCCACACGAATTTCTTTGGAATTTTCCGTGGCTAAAGTGCGCATTTCAGCAATGATTTCGAGCGAACGTTCTTGGTAGGCCACAACACTGTCCAGTAATTTTTTCACTGCCGCCGCTGATACGGTCGGCCCGTAACCTGCCCGCACCGCCGCTTCTTGCACCTTCTCGCCAACTTCTGATAATGTCTCAAGACTATCCTCTATCCCCTTCTTCATGGCGTTGAGAGTTTTGGTGCTTTCGTGCAGGCCGTGCATTGAGGAAAACGCTGCCGTGAGCGCCGTGAGCACGGTTTCGTTCGTGCCAAAAAAGCTAATGGATTGGGCGTAAATGCGCTCCTTGGCATTGGTGGTTTGCAACAAGCGCACCATGACAACTTCGGACGTGTTATAGCCAATTGTCAAATTGTCGGATAAATCTTTGGCGATTTGGTATTTTTTATCCATGGCTTGCAGCGCCCGCAAACTCTCGTCGCGTTTTAGTTCTAGCTTGGCCCGCTCGGCAGGGTCTTTGCCCTTAAAGGCTTCAATTATTGCCACATCAGCCGATACTTTGTTTTTAGCGTGTTCGAGTTTGGTGAGACCTTTTTTCAAAACTTGTAATGCCAGAACTTCGGAGTTTTTCATGGCGCCGCGAAAATCCATATAAGCATCCAAGATAAGCTGTTCGCGCCTGATCTGGTCTTGGGTTTCCATGGCCACATCGAGGTATAATTTCTTGATTTTGCCAAACCTTTTGGCAATCGTACCCCGTGTCATTTTCATCCAGCCGTTCTGGAATTTCTCAATCGTAGAAACTTTCCCGTCCGCGAATTGATCCACCAAGGCTTTGGCGTCGTTGCGGATTGAATTAAACGCCGTGGTAATCCCCTCATAGCGCTCGCCCACCCGAAAGCCGCTGACTTGCTCGCGCACGACCTCGTTAAAATAGGAAGCTTGGTCTAAGGTGCGGGCAATGGCCGTTACTTTCTCCTCGTCAAGGTCGGAAATTTGGTCAAGCAGAGTGATCACAGGCACCGGATCAGATTTGCCGCTTAACAGACCAAGTTTTCTAAGTTTACCCATTGCCCGGTCAAGATATTGTAACGTCGAAAGAGATTTAGCCATAATGTCCACCTATAATTATTGTTTGTTGCGGCTACATTACGGGCTTGGACAGTGAATGACAAATGAAAATCTATTTCTAATATATTATTTCCCTTACGCCCCTACCTTCTCGTCATACCCGTCACAGGTGTGGGCATGACAGAGCGAAAAACTGGCCAACAATGACTAATGACAAATGGAAATCTATTTTCTATAAGCCTGTATGACAAAAATATCTGATCACGTCCCCGAAAATGCGCCGCGCATTGGCAATGCTTTCACCCGCTTTATAGGCCGTATGCTACTCAGGCTTGTAGGTTATAAGGTCGAAGGTACATTTGCCAATGAGCCAAAAATGATTCTCATTGCCTCACCTCATACCTCCAATTGGGATCTCATCATCGCCCTTGGCACAATTTTATCACTCGGCGTAAGGATCAATTTTATGATGAAGAAAGAAGCGTTTTTCTTTCCATTTAAAGGCTTGTTTATGGCGCTCGGCGGTGTTCCCCTTGACCGAACTTCGCCAAAAGCCACCGTCAAGCAGACCTTGAGTACCTTTGAAGAACGCGATAAATTTTGGTTAGCCATCTTGCCCGAAGGCACCCGCAAACCAGTAACCACTTGGAAGGTTGGGTTTATCCGTATTGCCCGCAATGCAGGTGTGCCCATCTTTATTATGGGTCTGGATAACCGGACAAAAACTTTGCATTTTGACAAATTGGTAGAGCCAAGTCAGAAAGGCAAAGCCATTGAACAAGCCGAAGAACTGCGCCTCTATTGCAAAGAAAAATATTACGGCATTAACCCCAAGAACAACTAATGCAAACGCCGACCCACGCGATATTGGCTCTAGCTCTCCTTGCTAAAAATGGAGATACAAAGCGCAATCGAATTATCCTCGCAGGCTCTCTGATTCCAGACCTGTTCATATATATATGTTGGATTTGGCTAAGTGCTCACGGTTTGTCTCAAGAGACCATTTGGAACGAGATATATTTCCAATCCAGTGTGCAATTTTGGAGCGGATTTTCCAACTCAATACCTATGTATAGCGCGCTCGCACTTTTAGGATATACGCAACGCAAAACTAAATGGGGGCTATTGCTCTTGGTGTTTGCCCTCGCCGCCCTTAGCCATATGGCAACCGATTTCCCGTTTCACGCCGAGGACGCTCATCAACATTTCTGGCCCTTGACCACTTGGAAGTTCCACTCCCCACTTTCCTATTGGGACAGCAATCATTACGGGCGTATTGTTGGCGGGTTTGAAACCCTGCTGGCCCTTTCCTGTATTGCCCTACTCCTCAAACGACTGACAGGCAAAAAGACACAAACCGTTCTAAAAATATTCTTCGGCCTCTACCTGCTCAGCCTCATCGTCCGCCTGTCGTTTTGGTTTGGTTTTTTAGGCGGATAGGGTATAAACATAAATATGGCACTCATCACACTTGACGATCTGAAATCTACCAATGGCCCGTTACTCGGCATTGATCCAGGGACGAAAACATTCGGCCTTGCGGTCAGCGACCCGACCCGCCTAATCGCCACCCCTGTCGAGACCTTAAGGCGTAAAAAATTCACGCCCGACGCGGGTAAAATATTTGCCCTTTATGATGAGCGTAAATGCGCAGCCATTGTCATTGGTAACCCTATCAACATGGACGGGTCAGAAGGCCCGCGCAGTCAGTCGGTGAGAGACTTTGCCCATAATCTGATGAGCTTGCGCGATGTACCCATATTTTTCTGGGATGAACGCCTCTCCACTGCCGCCGTCACCCGCACAATGTTAGAGGCAGATATCAGTCGAAAGAAACGGGCGGAAAATGTCGACAAATTGGCGGCAAGCTATATATTGCAAGGTGTATTAGATAGATTAAGGGCGTAAGGGGATATTCATGGCATTTGGACACACATTAACCGCAAAATTGGTGAATTTTGAACGTAAATCCGCAGGGCTTGAACGTAAAACCGCCAAACTGGACGGACTTGAAATGGTTTATTATGAAAACAATACCACACGAGATAAGCCGACATTAGTCTTGGTTCACGGCTATACTGCAGATAAAACCATGTGGCACAGACCCGCAAAATTGTTAGCCAAAGACTACCACATCATTATTCCTGACATGGCAGGGCACGGCGAAACACGTTATAATCCAAAAGCCGATTACAGGATTCCCACCCAAGCCGATTGGCTGGCGAAACTCCTAAAAGATTTAGGCGTTAAAAAAATTCATATAGTCGGCAGTTCTATGGGTGGATTTATTGCCGCGACATTTGCCAAAACATATCCACAGCAAACCTTGAGTCTTTCACTACTTGACCCTGCAGGGATTACCTCACCAGAACCTAGTGATATTCAAAGCGTGTTCGAGCAAACGGGACGCAATATGTTTTTGCCACAAACTATTGATGAATTTAAAGAGTTCATGGGCTTAGTGATGGCCAAGCCACCCTTTACCCCAAAATTTATTTTAAACGCCATGGCCCACAATCATATCTCGCGCTGCGCCCCCTATACGCATATTTTCGACGATTTTTTTGACAAGGATTTTTTAGAAAACGATCTCGGTAAAATCAAAGCACCGACTTTGTTAATCTGGGGCCGTAAAGACCAAATCCTACATGTGAGCGCCGCCGCGATTTGGCAAGACGGCCTGCCAAATTGCCAAACCATTATCTGGGACGATCTTGGGCATGTGCCCAGTTTTGAAGATACAAAACGAACAATCGGTGCAGTGCGCGAATTTTTGAACAGCGTTGCGACATAGTGTGGACAAATAATCCTTCCTTCCCGTCATGAACACCGTTCTCTCCGTCATACCCGCCCCTGTGGCGGGTATCCATGTTAG
>JAESQI010000372.1 GCA_016765255.1 Robiginitomaculum sp.
AGCGATATTACGAGCCGTATTTGAAAATGCCAAGGCGGGGCGCAAAGTTCAAGGCGGCTCTACCCTCACCCAACAGCTAGTTAAAAACATGGTGTTATCGCCAGAAAAAACCTATAAGCGAAAATTTCAAGAAATGTGGCTGTCTTATAAAATGGAACAAGCCCTCACCAAACCAGAAATCCTAGAATTATATTTAAACCGCATTGATCTTGGGAACCGTGCATACGGCGTAGAGGCCGCCGCTCAGAGATATTTCAACAAATCAGCCACACAACTCAACCTAGCCGAAAGCGCAGTCTTGGCTGCCCTCCCCAAAGCCCCGAGCGCCTATGACCCAACCAAACATCCCATAGCCTCCAGAGAGCGCGCAAAATTGGTGTTACAAGAAATGATGGTGCAAGGGAAAATTTCGCCAACAGAAATGTCAGAAGCGGAGCTTAACGCTGCCGAAATCACCGTGAGTGGGCATGACTATATTGATGACAATACACTCGGGCATGTTTTTGATATGATCTCCGAACGCGTAGAAGGCCTCATAGGTTCACAAACTCAAGACTTAATCGTTCGCACCACCATTAGTCCAAAACTACAACAAAATGCCGTCGAAACTATCAATACTATTATCAGTAAAAACGAAAAACGAAAAAAAGTTAGTGAAGGGGCTCTTGTCAGTATTGAAACTGAAACGGGGGCTATTCGCGCTTTGGTTGGCGGACGCGATTACCAAAAAAGTAAATTTAATCGGGCAACGCAGGCATTACGCCAACCCGGTTCGTCCTTTAAGGTCTTCGTCTATGCCGCAGCCTTAGAGGCGGGGTTAACACCTGCGACCGTACGTATTGATGAGCCAATCAATATTGATGGTTGGCAACCTGGAAATTATTCAAATCGTTACCGTGGCCCGATGACCCTGCGCGAAGCCCTAAGGCTATCAATAAATACAATCGCAGCTCAGGTCGGGGCTGAAATTGGCCCTGATAAAATCGTCGAATTGGCCCACCGGTTCGGCATTACAACAAAATTAGGAGCGCATTATTCAATTGCGCTCGGTTCTGTTGAGGTCAATTTACTCGATATTACATCTGCCTATATGGTGTTTGCCAACAAAGGATTGCAACGGCAAACTTATATTATAGAGCACATAAGTGACACGGCCAATACAGTTTTGTATGAGCGCCAACAAAGCCCCGCTGAACGTGTTTACGCTGCACCCTACGCGCGTCAAATGACAGGTATGTTACAGGATGTTGTGTCGAGTGGCACGGGGCATGGGGCCCGCCTTGGGAAACGCCCAACGGCCGGTAAAACGGGAACCTCGCAAGATTATAGAGATGCATGGTTTATTGGCTTTACGGCGGATTATACAACGGGCGTTTGGCTCGGTAATGATGACAATTCTCCGACACGGAAAATTACTGGGGGACTTTTACCTGTTGATGTATGGAAGATGTATATGGTCTACGCGCATAAGGGTAAAAAATCCCGCCCCTTTATTGCCCCCGACCCGCTTATTGATGATGAGGACACGCAAAGCCTCATCACATTTTACCAAAATTTATCCGAAAGCTTTATAACTGAGCGAAACCTCGCCAACGGTCTAAAGTCCCAAAGCGCCTCCGTCGGCGGAACACCGTAAATGTCACACTATCTTGCAAAAATTTAATTCGCTCGCCATCAAATATTAAAGCATATTTAGACATCTCTCTTTATACTGGAAAACAAAATAGAGTCATTATGTCATTTAGATGGACACTTAAAATAATCGTAACCTTAATTTTGATTGCGGCAATACCGTATTATTATAGCAATAAAGCTTTTGCCGTTGAGACCATTCAACCCGATACTGGCGTATACCATACCGAAACAGTGTCTTCATTTGATGAGTGCAAAGCTTTATGCCAAGCAGATACCAAATGCCGTGGTATGGAAGCCCACCAACCCGACACGCGGTTTCCCGTTATGAGCTGTCGTCTCAATAACGGGTTTGGGTCGAAATCCCCATTTCCGAACAAACCGCCTGAAACTCTAAATTTGAATATCGCCTTAGCTGATCTCAATGCCTATAGAATAAGCAAAGGTCTGAAACCTGTTACGCTTAACAATACGCTAAATATTACGTCCCGTATCCATGCCCAAGACCTTGCAAACCTTGGTATTATTTCCCATACAGGCAGCGATGGGTCTGGGCACGGCGAACGGTTAGTCAAACAAGGATATAAATACTCTATATCGGCAGAAAATGTTGCCACCGGCCAAAAAAGTTGGTCTGAAGCCTTTAAGGGTTGGCAAGACAGTCCGGGGCATAACGTAAATTTGCTACGTCATGACGTGACAGAATTTGGTGTCGCCCTCGTCTATGAACCAAAAACCACCTTCCAAACCTATTGGGTCATGTTGGTGGCGGCTCCCCTTTACCCTTAACAGATTTTTTCCTTAACAAATCGCTAATAAGTTTTCTGCATTCTGATGCGAATGATTCGGTATTGGAGAATTTGTATGCGCCATTTCAAAAAACACTTAGGACTAAGCCTTATGATTAGCGGGGCGTCTATGTTTGGCGTTCAAGCTTACGCCGCTGACCAGAATACCTACCGTTCAGGATCGCCTTACTTAAAAACCACCGCCAGTCACTTCTCACAATGTGAACGACAATGTGCGGGCGACGCGCAGTGTAGAGGTTGGAATTTTGTACGTCCAAATGCAGGGGCGGCGACAGGGGTTTGTGAATTTAATTCTCAACACGCCACACCCGTTTCCAGTTCCGTCAGTATGAGCGGTACAATGAACACTCAAATTGATCCCATTATGAGCAATGTTGTTCAGGCTGGTACAAATACGATCCGTATCGGCACACCAACAGTAAATATTCCACAGCAGACAGCCCAGAAAACCCGCACACCACCGCGTCGGAAAGTTGTACGAAAGCCCGTGCCGCGACAGGTCAATGTACAAAAGTCCAATTTTAAACAACCCATTAACATAAAGCCATCTTTGAGAAAGCCTAAAGTGCGGCCACAACAAAACATGCCTCACGGCAAAGCCGCAACTCGGCCAGCGCCAAAACCTAACCAACAACAGCAAGCTCAAAAGCAGGCAACACTACCAGCGACACATAAATTAACGCCAGAACAAGCTTATTACCGCGATCAGTATTTAGCACAAAAACGTCAGCAGGGTATTTTGCAACAGCAACAACAGCAACTATATCAACAGCGCCAACAGCCTGTGAGACGCCAGCCCGCACGGCAAAGACCAAATGAGCAAAGACCGCAATTTGGCCCTACCAACAGACAACCAGTTCCGTACGCGCAACGACCACAGCACAACAACAGCCACAACAACAGCCACAACAACAGCAA
>JAESQI010000373.1 GCA_016765255.1 Robiginitomaculum sp.
CGCCCCCACCGCCCGCTTCGTCTATATTTGAAAGTAAGGCGAGTACTGTGCGCTTTCTGAACCGCGCAACATTTGGCGCAACGCAAGGAGACGCGGATACTCTCACGGGTACGGAGGTTGCAGATTGGCTGCGGGCTGAATTTGCCAAACAACCGACGACATATCTACAACCTATTTTAGGGCAACTCTCGGCCCTCCCTGATGGGGAAATGTTGTTTGCCAATGCTTTAACCAATCTGTTTTTTGATGAGGTTATTGCGGGCAATGATCAGTTGCGACAAAGAATGGTACTGGCTCTCTCAGAAATTATTGTTGCGTCCAGCAATAGTGATTTGGAAGGCTTGCCAGCAACAATGGCCCATTATGTAGATATATTATCAACGAATGCATTTGGTAATTATCGGGATTTAATGGAAGAGATTACCTATTCACCTGCAATGTCAATTTATCTCACTTACCTCGCCAACCAGAAAGGCGATATGGATAGTGGGAGAGTGCCTTATGAAAATTATGCGCGTGAATTGTTACAACTCTTCACGATTGGCTTGAGCGAGTTGAATATGGACGGCACGTTAAAGCTTGACGGGGCAGGGCAACCCATAGAGATTTTTGACAATTCAGATATCACTGGACTTGCAAAAGTATTTACAGGACTGAGCACTCAGGGTAGCAATTTTTTTAATATCTTCCGTGATGGATCATCAACGTACAAACCTCTTATCGTGTTTCCAGATTTTCATTCTGAACTTGAGAAAAGTTTCTTAAATGTGACCATCCCACCGTTTACGAGTGGTGAGGAAAGTATTGATACGGCTCTGGATACAATATTTGCCCATCCGAATATGGCGCCGTTCGTGTCGCGTCAACTTATTCAGCGTTTTGTTATGTCCGCGCCTTCGCCTGCATATGTAGAGCGGGTGGCTACGGCTTTTGAAACAGGCAGTTTTCTTTTGCCAGATAGCACAAGTGTAGGGACTGGTATTCGCGGCGACTTGAAGGCAACTTTATCTGCCGTATTGCTGGATCAACAAGCGTTGCAAAACCCGACCAATGGAACGCCAGAGAACGGGAAAATTCGCGAACCTATGCTCCGGTTTATACATTGGGCGAGGGCTTTTAATGAAACGACACCAGATGCTGCGGATGAACGGTTTTTACAAGATACAAGTTTTGCTCTTGGTCAACACCCCTTTCGCTCGCCTTCGGTGTTTAACTTTTTTAGGCCAAGATATATAGCACCTGGAACAGCGACAGGTACGGCGGGGTTAACGGCGCCTGAGCTGCAAATTGTCAATGAAAGTAGTTTGATCAGCAATATAAACTTCATCAACTCTTTCATTTACAATTTTTCTCCAAATTTTTCCGATGATCCCAATGGTGGGGTTGTGGCAGATTACACTGAAGAATTGGCCCTAGCAGATGACGTACCTGCTCTCATTGCGAGGTTGGATCTTATATTAACGGGCAATATGCTCCGTCAAGATAGCAAGGATAGAATAGCGCAATTACTGGCGGAAATTCCCATAAATGTTGATACGGAGGCAACAGACCGAATTTTCCGAGTCACCATTGCAATATCCATGGTGATGTCATCACCTGGTTATTTGGTTCAAAGATAGGAGTGGACATGACAAATAGACGCTCATTTTTAAAAGGTGTGACGGGTGCAGGGGCATTGTCGTTTTTGGGAAGCGCTGGCGCTTTATCGGTACTTGGCAATTCACCCGCATTTGCTGCCGATGTCAGTGGGTATAAGGCGCTTGTGTGCGTGTTCTTTTTTGGAGGACAAGATTGCCACGATACGGTGCTCCCCTTTGACCAAGCATCCTATGACCGCTACGGAGAACTCCGAACAGGGATATTAGCTGAATATGCGCAAAACCCGGGCGGTTCATCACGCGATCGAGACAGGCTCTTGGAACTCACTCCAACCAACGCCGCCCAATTTGGTACGCAACAATTTGCTTTGCCAGAGGAATTGGTTGAGCTCAAAACCTTATTTGATACGGGCAACGCAGCAATTGTTGGCAATGTCGGGCCGCTTATTCAACCGCTCACCGCGCAGCAATTTCAAGCGGATGTCCTCCCGCAACCAAAGCGGCTGTTTTCTCATAATGATCAGCAATCGACTTGGATGAGTTCAGCTCCTGAAGGGCAGGTCTTAGGGTGGGGCGGGCGTTTTTCCGACACCGTAATTGACGCTGGTGCCAATACCGAAGATTTTTTCACAGCCATAACGACTGCTGGCAATACTGTATTTTTAGCAGGTGAAAAGACAACGCAGTATAATTTAAATACAAATGGCCCGCCCGAAGTTGATGGTTTGAAAAACTTCAATAGCGCTCTTTTGGGCCCCGCAGCTGACTCAGAACTTGCTGTGAAATTGTTGGAAGACCATTACCGAAGCATTGGCCTGACCCGTACGAATTTATTTGAACGAGACCTCGCGACGATTGCCGACCGGGCCTTTAGTTTGAATGAACAATTTAATACGGCTCTGGATAACGCGCAAGCTTTGTCGACACCATTTCCAGGCACGGGCCTTGGTAATCAATTAAGAGCTATTGCCAATACTATCAATATTAAATCGGCTCTTGGCGTTGGGCGGCAAGTATTTTTCGCGGGCATTGGTGGCTTTGACAGCCATAATTCTCAAGCGACTGATCTGCCCAATCGTCAAAGACAGTATTCCCAAGCCATTTCTGCCTTTTTCCAAGCGACACTTGAAATGGGCGCGGAAAATGATGTGACTTTATTTACCGCCTCTGACTTTGGCAGAGCCTTAATCGAAAACGGTAACGGGACAGATCATGGCTGGGGTAGCCATCATTTTGTTGTTGGCGGTGCGGTCAATGGAAATACCGTTTACGGAAATATCCCGCCTTATGATATTGGTCATCCACAAGACGCTGGAAATGGACGCTTGGTACCCGTAGTATCGGTCGAACAATACGCCGCGACAATGGGCAAATGGTTTGGTCTATCAGACCCAGAATTACTGACAGCACTGCCTGCTTTGAGTAATTTTATCACCCGAGATTTGGGTTTTATGAACGGGTCTAGTTCATAATTTTGTACTGCCATTTACGCACTGCATAAATTCAGTGTAAAAATTTTGTATATTAACAAGTCGTAATATATGATCACGACACTTACATAAATGATAACAAAATAATGTAAGGCGAATATTATGAATATACTAAGAAAAACGGCTCTCGGAATTGCTGCACTATCCATGATACAATAAGAAAATAGCGTGATAATATTGATGCCATTTAATTATAGGGTAAGCCTCTAAACGAGCGGCATACCCTAATTTTTTAGAGATGAAAAAAAACTGCCATTCCCTTCGAATTGCCGTTGACGCTCGCGAGCGGGCGGGGTAGTAGAAGCGCCTTGGTTGCGGTAAACGCATATTAAGCGGGTGTAGCTCAGTTGGTTAGAGCGCTGGCCTGTCACGCCAGAGGCCGCGGGTTCGAGTCCCGTCACTCGCGCCATTTTTTAGAAATGGCCATCCTCCAAGTGACTGATTTTATTCATTAAATTAAATAAACAGCCCTAATTCAAGGCCGTTTTTAAAAATGGGGGTACACAGGGGGTACAAATGGGGGTACAATTCACCCATGACCTTAATGCAATACGATACAAAAATGCTGATGCAAAAACGCGGGTACTGGTATTATCAGAGGCGCGTTCCAAAGAAATATGCCCATATTGATTGCCGCCGATTTGTAAAGAAAGCACTGGGGACAAAAGCTATAGATGAGGCTCTTGCAAAACGTGATGCCCTTATACGCGCTGATGATGAATATTGGATGGCCTTATCCCTCGAAGCATTAGAAAATGGAGGCGTGTCTGAAAAGACTGTTACAGTACAGCAGCATAGGTATAAGGCTGCAACAGCGCGTGCTATGTCGCACGGGTTAAAGTATAGCCCCATTGCCAAACTTATTGATGATGAAACACCACAGCAAATTTTAAAGCGAGTAGAGATACTTATTGAGCAATCAGGCATCAAATCTGTTGCTAAGAAAGAAGAAATATTTGCCGTACTCGGAGGTGAGCCGAAACCTGCAACAGGCTCTGTGAAAGTTTCCAAAGCATTTGAACTTTATGTGGCAAAGATCGCGTTTGATGATCAATTTAACAAGTCCCCACAGCAAAGATATTCTTGGGAAAAAACCAAACGAACCTCGGTCAATTATTTTATTGATCAAATCGGGGATTTGAGTATGGAAGGAATTACACGAGAAATAGCTGTTACATATCGTGATTGGCGGATGACGCGCATGGTTCCCGATGCTGAAGGCGTGGTACGCGTTAAGCCTAATACTGCAAATAGGCACATTGGAAACATGCGGACTCTGTTTGAAGCTTACTTTAAACACCACGGGGAAGAAGATCGTGATAATCCATTCAGGAATATGTATTTTACGGCTTTAAATCGTTCGACGGTTAAGCCCTTTGAAAATAAGTGGGTTCAACAAAAAATTCTATTGCCGGGTATGTTTGATGGCATACGGTTGGAGCTTAAGATTATCATATTCGCACTTATTGAAACAGGTGCTCGATTGAGTGAAATTGTTAATTTAATGCCGGAAGATATTCACCTTAATGCAGCGGTTCCCTATATCTCAATTAAACCCAGATTGCATCGTGAATTGAAGACACCTGACTCTGAGCGTGAAATTCCTCTGGTAGGCATTGCTCTGGTTGCAATGCAAGCCTGTCCAGAAGGTTTTGAGCAATATAGGGATAAAAGCACTCTTGTTTCAGCAAACCTCATGAAAGCCTTTAGAAAGCGAAATCTCCTGCCAACAAAGGATCACGTCATTAATTCATTTAGACACGCGTTCGAAAAGCGGATGCTGGAAGCGGGTATCGATTATGCTCTTCGTTGTACGCTCATGGGGCATAAAAATACGAGACCAGCCTACGGGGATGGAGGATCAATGGAATATCGGAGAAATGAATTATTGAAGATAGTTCATCCATATTCAGCAGAGCTTTTTTGTACAAACTGATTTTTTTAAGTGGCTCCGCAAGCAGGAGTCAATCCTTTAATAATAAGGCAATAAAAACAAGGAGTTATAAGTCTTACCCTGTTGAATTGTTACCCCATATGTTGCGCCATTTGTTACCCCATAATGATAGTCAAAATTTTATTGGCGTCACTCATATGGTGCCCCCACACGGACTATAACTAATGTACTATGGTGTGTCATTGAGTATAATAATACTAGTAAAAACAATGAGTTATAGTTTTATGCGTTTCTTTTGGTTGCCTTGTGTATCACTCTGTTGCTATTCTAACTAGGGACGAAACTAGGGACTGAATGAAAGTCGCCTAGTGTACTGGTTAGGTGGAGAGTAATAAATGAGTGGTGTCAGAAACAAGCTAAATCGTACTATTGTAAA
>JAESQI010000374.1 GCA_016765255.1 Robiginitomaculum sp.
AACCGCTTAAAACCTGACCATTGCAAGCCATTGATAAAATAAATCATAGCGCCAGGGGTGGCATAAAACATCACGATATCAGGCGGGTCTAATCGCCCTGCTGAGAGGGGCGATACAGCTAGGGCTTCGTATATCCCGTCCTCGACACAGTGCATAGCCTCTTGATGTGCTGCTGCTCCTTCATCATCTTCAAACCAGACGCCCTTCATGTGCTGACCTGAGAGCCAGGTTTTATCTTTGGCGTTTCCCAATCCAACGACTGCACGGCATTGAGCGCCAACAAGGTCATTTGATGTAATACCGATAGTGCGACCAAGACGGGATCTTGGCCAACGACTTGATCCAAAGTGTGAACGTCAGTTGGGCGCCTTATTTTGTGAATAGCTTCCATGTCAGCTATATTCTTAAACTTCTTCATTCCGATGGGAATGCTTCGTAGCTTTAAGAGTTCAGAAAGGTCTGATGCAATGTTATTCAATGCCATATCAACGCCTTATTAGTTAAATTGTTGAAAGTAAAGTTAGGGAAAAACCTGGCCATTCGGCTCAGCGTTCATCATTGTAGATTTTGGTGTGCAGCCATAGGCTTCTTTGTAGTATTTAGAAAAATGCCCAAAGCTCAATATCCCAAAGTCAGATAAAACATTGGTAACATTTTCGGTTGGATCTGCTTTTTGCAAGGCAAGCCTTATAGCTTCCAGTTTTGCCGAGCGAATGAACTGCACGGGGCTCATGCCAACATGTTCTTTAAAAGAATACTGTAATGCGCGCGGCGAGATGCATGCAGCTTCGGCAACGTCAATTACACTTATACTTTCTGTCAAGTGAGCAAGGATATAGTCCTTTGCCAATTCAATTCGTTTAGGGGTCGTTTTGCTTTCAATCGTGTTTAATGCATCTGAGTAATTATGCTGAAATATTCCCAACATAAGGCACATTGTTGATTCAAGTTGAGTTTTATACATGTGGTGGCTGTTTGCCATTACAGATTGATTGGAGAATAGATGACTTAAATTCTCAACATGGTTAAGCCAAATTTTCATTACGTTGCTATTTGGAAGGTTTGTATCAAAAACGAGGTCTTCTCGCAATGATTGTTGCAACGCTGTTTCTAAGTAGCTTTTTAAACTCTTGTGACGGATGGCAATCACAAGGCGGTGGGTATTTGCCTCTAAATGATAACGGTATTTATTATGTGGCGATAAAATTACGGATTGGGCTTCATTGACGTTTACAATATCATCATTGTTGAAGACGAAATTCGTCCCCTTCAGTGTAGTTTGCGCATAATAAAACTCATTGTTTTCTTTAGGTGCAACTTTGACCCCTGATCCATACCCAATATTAAGCATGACCATTTCTTTTTTTCGAAAGCCCCTATAATTTATATCCAAACGATCTTTGTTATCACGTACAGATATATCATGTGGGCAGAGTACTTTTGCTATGAAGTGGTTAGCCTCTTCTAGTGACGGAACACGAAAGAGGGGGGTATGAATTGATGCGCCAAATTCAGGCAGGTCGTTTGCAACGGATTTGTCTGTGTAGGGCGATAAAATATTCATGTGTGCATCCCGATACAATTTCCTATAAACAAGCTTTATCAAATTCACAGATAAGCTTTGTGTAACTCACAGATTATATTTTTTGTACCGTACTTTAGTCTAATCGGTCAAATTACTCAAACTATAGCTATCAAAACTCACTAATAATATCAAGTACGGGAAATGGCATTGGCTATTCACTGTAACAAATTTATCACGAATTTCGCTACCTGAATATTTTTTTACGCAATCCGAATATAAGTTTTCGTTAAACAACAGAATCGTTACGTAAACTGAATTGACGTATGCGGTTTCAGAGGGTCTTTTACATTTATCAAAACTATTGCTCAAAACAATTTGGGCGGGGAACAGGAGAATATTATGAAAAACTGGCTAATTTCTGGGTGCGCATCTATCGCACTCTTATCAACATTTGGCGTAAACGAAGCTTTTGCTCAAACAAACACCATAGATGATGAGATCATCGTCACAGGCTCACGGATTAAGAAAAAATCGCAAAAAGATACGACATCACCTACCGTGACCCTTGGACAAGAAACTTTTGGTAATGTAGGTGCCAAAGATATTAGGGACGTTATCGAAACACTGACGATCAATACTGGCGCGCAAAACAACGCTGATGTGTTTACTCAAAACATTACGGTAGGTACTTCCAACATAAATTTACGCGGCCTTGGCATTGCTTCAACATTGGTATTGTTGAATGGTCGCCGCCAAGTTGGCTCTGCTATACAAGCCTCAGACGGTGTTAGTTTTGTAGATACATCCTCTTTGGTTCCTAGCATTGCCATCGAACGTCTGGAAATATTGAAGGATGGCGCATCAGCAATTTATGGTTCCGAAGCCGTTGCAGGTGTTGCTAACTTTATTACGCGTGATAATTTCGTCGGGCTCGAAGTACAGGCTGATTATCAAATACGTGCAACTAATGGGTCTCAGGAAGACGCACAATTTGCCGTGATTGCAGGCGTTGAAGGTGATGCGGGGCATCTTGTACTTGCTGCTAGTTATTTTGACCGGACCATACTTGAAGGTACGGAGCTTGATTTCTTGGTCCCGCTGGACAACTCATCAGGCGCTGGTAACCCTGGGCGGTTTATTGTGCCCGCTGGAGGTGCTGTTCTACCGGGGGGAGGGCTAGTTGTTGACCCTGATTGCGAAGTAAATGGCGGCCTTGTCGTGCCAGGTAATTGCCGTTTGGATTTTGGTGGCAACCAAGCATTTGTTCCAGCTGAAACTCGTATTCAGGTATTTGCGAAACACACCTATGATTTTAATGATAATTTGCAGAGCTTTCTCGAAGTCGCGTTTTCACAAAACCGCGCAGAACGAACAACGTCTCCAAGTTTCCCTACCCTGTTTACTTTCCCAACAGTGTCCGCGAGCAATCCGGGCAATCCCTTTGGTGTGGATGTTAGGTTCATTGGGCGTCCATTAGGAAGCGCGTCACCATCCGAAAGAAATTTCTATACAAATGATACATTTCGCGCCGTCGGCGGATTTGATGCATCATTTGGCGATGTAGATTTCAATGTTTCATTAACGCATGCTATTAACGATTTCCAAGTACGGCAGAATGATACGATTGTTCGCAATTATGAACTTGCTCTTATTGGTTTAGGTGGTGACAATTGCGACGTTACAGCTAACACTCCTGGCGCAAATGGATGCATTTTCTTTAACCCATTTGGATCTTCACACATTGGCGGTTCCCCACCAAACTCGCAAGAAGCCATCGATTATATCATTGGTCAGCAAGTTATTGATGCGCGGTCTAAAACAACAATATTTGATGCTTATGCTTCTAAGCCGCTCTTTGCAATGAATGGTGGCGATGCCGCTATTGCTATCGGCGTGCAGCTAAGAGATGAAAGCCTTGTGCAAGATTTTGATGATATTTCAAATGCAAACGGCTTTTCATTCTTGTTTGGTAACCCGGATTTTGCCAACTCTCGCTCAGCGTCTGCAATTTTTGCTGAACTTGTGCTTCCCGTTTCAGAGCAATTTGAAATACAAGTGGCTGGTCGTTACGAAAAAGTTGGTGATTTGGATACGTTTGATCCAAAAATTGCTGCACGTTACAGCTTCAATGATAATATAACGGTTCGTGGGTCTTGGAGTACATCTTTCCGTGCACCATCTCTCTTCCAGCAAGGCGGCACACAAACAAGCTTCTTCCAGCTGAATGACAATGGAAACAATACCTTTATTTCCGTTCGCTCCAGAGGAACTTTGGCCTTGGTGCCTGAAACATCTACGGCCTTTAACTTTGGCGGTAGTTTTGCGGCAGATAATGGCTTTGAATTGAACGCGGATTTCTGGAACTTTGATTTTGAAGATGTTCTCACGCAAGAAAGCGCTCAAGGTATTTTCAACTCGGATCTTAATGACCCTCGTCTTACCAGATCGGGGGATCCGCTTACGGGAACGGTTGCTTTGATTTTAGCAGACTTCGTTAATGCGGCGTCTGTGAAAACGAACGGCTTTGATATTTCAGCAAAAATGCCATTTGATACAGCAATGGGCAGAATTACCCCGTCGGTAGATGCTACTTACGTTCTTAATTACGATATTATTGACCCACAATTGGGCGCTATTGAGGGCGCGGGTAACCGTAACTTCAACAATTTTGCAACATCAATCCCAACTTTAAGGGCCACAGGCTCCGTGGCATGGGCGAGTGAGAATGATCGTCATTCAGTTAATCTTTTCGCGCGCTATCATAACGCCTATAAAAATGATAATAAAAACGATGACCAGATCGATTCAAATATTACTTTTGATGCACAGTATAATCTTTCTCTAGGTGAACTTCTAGGTGGAGATAGCAACACAATCCTTACTGTTGGTGCACTCAATATATTTGATAAAGACCCATCGTTTTTGGAAGGCAATGGTAATTACGACTCTAAGGTTGGTGATCCACGCGGACGCCGTATATACGCTCGTGTAAAGGTCGGTTTCTAAAAACTACATATTTATAGATTGCAGGCTCACGCGTTGAGCCTGCAATACCTTATCTCGGGTGCGAGAAAACCTATGTATCTTCGTTGTAAGGCTCTTGTTTGTTGAGCGTCCGTACTTTGTGGTAGAGGGGCGGGCGTAGCACTGGTTTAAAACTTATAATTTGTGAGATGAAATGTGAATGATTTAGCATTAAGTTATGTCTCGGGAGCTTCTCAAAAGCCCCTTCTTTACCAAACTATTGGTAGTATGTTATCAGATGCCGCGAAACTAACCCCAAACAATGAAGCTGTGGTTTCGCTCCATCAAAATATCAGACTCAGTTATGCAGAACTTGATCGTCGGGTCCGAAATGTTGCGGCAGGATTAGTCGAACTCGGGATAGAACCAGGCGAGCGTGTCGGTATTTGGGCGCCCAATTGCGTAGAGTGGATGATCGCACAATATGCTACGGCGCGAGCTGGTATTATTCTCGTCAATATCAACCCCGCTTACCGCATCGCCGAAGTAGAATATGCACTCAACAAGGTTGGATGTTCGGCTATTATTCTCGCACGCTCATTCAAGTCATCTGATTATTTTGGGATGATAAAGAAATTGTCTCCCAATTTGTTTTCTGCTGGTTCTAAGGAAACTAAAATACCTACTTTACGTCACGGCATTCTAATAGACGATGGCGGAGACAAAAAACATGGGCTGTTAAAATTTTTAGATGTTGAAACAATGGGATCCCCTGAATCCCATAAGTTAGTCAAAGAAATCGAGTTGTCTTTGCAACCTGAAGACCCGATAAACATACAATTTACCAGCGGAACAACGGGCTCTCCTAAGGGCGCGACTTTAACCCATCACAATATTCTCAATAATGGGTACTTTGTCGGCGAAGGGATTAAGCTAACCGATAAGGACCGCATTTGTGTACCTGTACCTTTATATCACTGCTTTGGCATGGTTATGGGCAATCTTGCTGCACTTACCCATGGCGCAACTATAATTTACCCAGCGGCAGGTTTTGAACCGGAAGCCACCTTAAAGGCCGTTGAGGACGAAAAATGTACCGCGCTTTACGGTGTTCCGACGATGTTCATCGCAATGTTGGCTTCAGATGCCATTGAGAAGACCAATTTTTCAAGTTTGAGGACTGGCATTATGGCCGGTTCTCCTTGCCCTGTAGATGTGATGAAACGTGTGCTGACGGATATGCAAATGCCAGAGGTTACGAATTGTTATGGTATGACCGAAACCAGTCCAGTAAGTTTTCAATCCAGCACGGATACATCACTGGAAAAACGGGTCTCAACTGTTGGCAAAGTTCACCCCCACCTAGAAGTGAAAGTCATCAACGAGGACGGGAAAGTAGTGCTTCGCGGTGTTCAAGGTGAGCTGTGTACGCGCGGCTATTCTGTGATGTCAGGATATTGGGGCGATGCTGATGCAACGGCTAGTGCTGTAGACGCGAATGGATGGATGCACACTGGTGATTTAGTGATCATAGACAGCGATGATTATGCAAATATCACGGGCCGGTCTAGTGATGTGATAATTCGCGGCGGCGAAAATATCTATCCAAAGGAAATAGAAGATCACTTCAGGCGACACAGCTCTGTACAGGACGTTCAAGTCTTTGGGCTACCAGATGAAAAATTTGGGGAGGTGGTCTGCGCCTACATTATTTTGAATCCGGATGAAGACATCACCGAGGAAGGTATTACGGCTTGGTTGCGGGAGCAAATTTCGCACTACAAAATCCCTAAACATGTTCGCATCGTTCAGGATTACCCACAAACGGTAACAGGGAAAGCCCAGAAATTCTTGATGAGAAAGGCCATGATTGATGAACTGCAACTTAGGGAGATCGAAACGGCATGAACAAAGCAAAGAAAAAACCAAGTTATGAAGATATCTGCTCCGCGTTCAAATGGCCCGAACGCGAACATTATAATTTCGCTACAGATGCTGTTGACCATTGGGCAGAAGTATATCCGAATAAAAGAGCCATGCTGTGGATAGACGACGACGGTGCAAGGGAAGAAAGAACCTTTCAAGATATTAGCATAGCTTCAAAGAAATTCGCGAATGTATTGCGACAAAATGGCATAAAACGTGGTGATGTTGTTCTCATCATCTTGTCGCGTCAAATAGCTTGGTGGGAAATCAAAACGGCTTGCTTACGGGCGGGTGTGGTTATTTCTCCAGGCACAACACAACTCTCACCCAAAGACATTGCTTACCGTATACATGTTGCAAAAGCTGTTGCCATAGTAACTGACATTGCCAATGCTCATAAAGTTGATGAAATAACGGATCAATGCACGACCCTTAAAACTAAATTTGTCGTTGACGGTCCAAGGGAGGGCTGGGTTGATTATCAGTCGGCAACCGACGAGGCAGACGCAAATTTTGAAGCTGTGAACACACATGTTAATGATGAAGCCCTTTGTTACTTCACAAGTGGCACTACGGGTTTTCCAAAGATGACTGTTCACACTCATGGATATCCCATGGGACATGAAACAACGGCGCGGTTCTGGCTTGACCTTAAAGACGATGATCTACATTGGAATATTTCCGATACGGGGTGGGCAAAGGCTGCTTGGTCTAGTTATTTTGGGCCGTGGTTACTCGGAGTTGCTGTCTTTGTCCATCACTCTTCCCAATTTAACGCGGAACGAACTTTGACTATATTAGACAGCTACCCGATTACGACCATGTGCGGTGCGCCAACTATTTACCGCTTATTTGCACAGCTGGATTTGTCGCAGTATAAATTTGAAAAATTACGGCACTGCGTAGCGGCGGGGGAACCGCTTAACCCTGAAGTAATCGAAGTCTGGAAAAAAGCGACAGGCCTGACGGTACGTGATGGTTATGGGCAAACTGAAACAGTAATATTGTGTGCAAATTTCGGGTCAGTGCCAGTTCGATTTGGCTCTATGGGCAAGCCAGCACCTGGAATAAATCTAGACGTTATTGATGATAATGGAAATCCATTGCCGCCCCATGAAGAGGGTGACATCGCCGTCTATGTTAAGCCTACGCCGCCGCTCGGTCTATTTAAAGAATATAAAAACGATGCAAAGCGTACAACCGCTAGCTTTCGTGGTGATTGGTATTTGACCGGAGACAGAGCTTATAAAGATGAAGATGGATATTTTTGGTTTGTAAGCCGCTCAGACGATGTCATTTTATCAGCGGGCTACCGCATCGGGCCGTTCGAGGTCGAAAGCGCGTTATTGCAGCATGCTGCCGTCGCTGAAAGCGCGGTTGTGGCAAAGGCTCATGATGTTCGGGGCGACATCGTAAAAGCTTTCGTCGTGATTGCGGAAGGCTATGACGCCACAGAGGATTTAAAAACCGAGCTTCAAAATTTCGTCAAATCAACGACTGCGCCCTATAAATACCCGCGAGAAATTGAATTTATTAGTGAATTGCCAAAAACAATTTCTGGCAAAATTAGGCGAATAGATTTGCGAGCGCGGGGCTGATGACCATGATTAAGTCAACACGACTTGCCTAAACTGCCGCTGGATGGTTATCAAAGAAATCCCGCGACACGCATTTGGAGTAAAGAAATGATTTCTGGCAACATGCAGCCTTATAAATTTAATCTCGTTAAAATAATCCAGTATGCTGCGCGCTGGCATGGCAATGTTGAAGTTGTCACAAATACGGTTGAAGGCGGCATTCACCGCATCATATATTCGGACCTATACGAACGCACCAATAAACCAGCAAATGCATTGACGAAATTAGGCGTATTGCCCAGAGACCGTGTAGGCACAATGGCATGGAATACATGGCGTCAATTGTACGGCATTGGCAGGTATGGCGTAATATGCCA
>JAESQI010000375.1 GCA_016765255.1 Robiginitomaculum sp.
CCTGCAAGGTTCTCAGCCTCGTATTCAAAATTGTCGTAATCTTGAACGAAGAATTGAATTGGCAAGTAATCAAAACTTTGAGCACTGGCAACACCGCTTGTCGCGCCTACGAAGTTATCTCGGTCAGCACGAGGACGGAAGGCAGTAACGTCCTGTTCTGAGAAGCTTCCGCTAATTACGAATCCGATATCACCCGCGTCAGTTGCCCAATTATTACCATAAGTTCCGGATATTCTAGGGTTATTGCTGTCAGTTGAAAGACTGCTATTTTCCCCTTGTATCCGTATAGAAGCTATAGCCTCTGTCAAATCAAGAGGGCGTATTGTTCTCAAGTTGATCGTGCCACCAACAGACCCTTCAATCGTTTTCGCTTCAGGTGCCTTGGTCACTTCAACGGCAGCGATAATACCTACAGAAACATCTTCAAAATTAATGCCGCTACGTCCAGAGCCAGAACCCACCGTAGAAACACCATTGATTTCGGTACGGTTTGCGTTAGTACCACGGATTTGAACGCCGGTACCAACACCCGCCGTACGAGTAATCTGGATGCCTGTCACATTCTCAAGAACCTCAGCAAGGTTCTGGTCAGGTAGCTTGCCAATGGCTTCAGACTGAATCACCTCGACTAGGTTATTTGAAGACCGCTTTTCTAAAAGTGCACTTCGAAGAGATCCCCTGATACCCGTCACAATGATCTGCTCGACTTCAACTTCCTGGTCCTGCGCGAACGCTGTACCGGCAATAGAAGCCATACCTAACGCACACGCGACAACAAGTGGCCTTTTTATAAACGATTGTCGCGCCAACACAACATCTCTCCTGATAACTGTTTTCATTTTTACTCTCGCAGTTAATTTTGTAATAGCTTGTAACTGCTTTATAAACCAATTACCTTTTTCTTGTCAACCTTTATCGCATTCCAATTTAGAGATTTTGGTATGGTCAATTCTATGCACCAAAAATCAGAAATCGCCAACGAATAGAGCGCCACCTAGATTACAAGCTGCCTTGATGCGAGCTGGTCAGTTTTGGGCCTGACAGGTCCGCCTAGTGGAGCTGTAAGTAAGATATACAGTATATTCATTCAGATTTTTCAGCTTTTGGTACTACCAATATGAGGAATATAATTGATATAGGTATGCATGATTGATTGACATTATAGCTAGACCAATTTATTCTGCCTATCCTAATTTTTAGTCTTAGGCCAGCTAGAGACCCAAAAGCAAAGCTACTTCGTTCTGTGGCTTTACCAGCTTTAACGCCATGATCCAGACGCTAGCGGCCTAAACCTATGACGGCCACAGCCCTACCACTACACACTGGTTGGCTGTAAGCATAACGCGAACAAAAAATCGCCCACTGAAGACACGATCCCATGCTGAAAAATGATTTACTACCGAGAAAGGCCGTTAGAAGCACCAAAATTGTTGCCACACTTGGACCTGCCAGCGATGGACAAATAGAGCAACTGCTTGAAGAAGGTGTGGATGTATTTCGACTAAATTTTTCTCATGGAACTCGCGAAGAACACTCGCGAAGAATATTAGAAGTTCGCGCGGCAGCCAAGAATAACGAGCGATATGTTGCAATTCTCGGCGACCTACAGGGACCCAAAATTCGAATAGGCAGTTTTAGCGAAGGCGTAGCAGTTACTCTCGAGCTAGGAGCCACGATCACGATTAATGCCTCGCTCTCACTTAGTGCCGGCACCAAGCATGAGGTTGGCACCACTTACCAAGCCCTGCCACAAGTTCTCAGTCCTGGAAATATTCTGGTCATAGGCGACGGCGGTGTTGAGCTAGAGGTCAACCAGATCAAGTCAAAAAGCATTGTCTGTAAAGTTTTGATTGGTGGCGAATTGGGCGGCGGCAAAGGAATCAATCTCAAGGGCGGCGGACTTGCAACACCTGCGATTACAGAGAAAGATCGGGAAGATCTTAAATTCGCCTGTGAGAATAACCTTGATTATCTTGCTATATCTTTCGTCAGCTCCGCAGCTGACGTCAACCTAGCTAGAGAGTTAGTTAATCAATATGCCTCCGACTGTAGGATTGTTGCGAAGCTAGAAAAGGTAGAGGCTGTAGCCACTGAGGCAGTTATAGACTCCATAATTCTAGCGAGCGATGCAGTTATGGTTGCCCGCGGCGACCTAGGCATAGAGATAGGTGATGCATCCTTGGTTGGGATGCAGAAGCATATAATTTCACGAGCACGCTCTCTCAATCGATGCGTCATAACTGCTACACATATGATGGAATCGATGGTCCACAATTCAGTTCCTACTCGCGCCGAAGTAATGGATGTTGCTAACGCAGTTTTGGACGGTACCGATGCCGTCATGCTATCTGCAGAGACTGCCGTTGGAAGCTATCCATTGGAAACTGTACGTAGCATGGCGGAAATCATCGAAGGCGCAGAATCATCGCCTTATGATGCGGCAAATACTCAACTTGGATACTCGTGTAAGTTGATCGATGAATCAATTGCACTTGCCTCCATGACTGTCGCAGAGCACCTAGAAGGCGTATGTGCAGTGGCATGCTTAACCTCTACCGGTAACACCCCCAAATTGATGTCACGAAGCCGATCAAGACTCCCAATTTATGCGCTTTGTGATAATCCGAGAACACTTTCACGAGTAGCTTTATATCGAGGCGTCCATCCAAGACTATTTAAATCGGAACAGATCGACTACGACCAAATTAATGTCGCCGCTGTGGAAAGGTTGCGTCAGGACGGCGCTGTCGCTTCCGGCGATAGAGTCATCCTGTCCAAGGGAGATTATAGAAATGTTCATGGCGGCACCAATACAATGAAAATCCTGGAGGTAAGCTGATGGGTCAAATACGAATCGGATTGATGGGCTTAGGCCATATCGGACGCCAAATCTACCACCTAGCAACGCAGGATGATCGTTTCAAAGTTGTGGCCATTTCAGATATCGGCAAACCTGAAATTCTTTGTCACCTGTTAAATAAATCCATGGGCCGGACTGGCAATGTAAAACTTGTCGGCAACTATTTATTAAGCAATGGTCGCCGAACGCGTTTGTTGTCTGCAGATCATCCGACAGAAATACCTTGGGATGTGTTTGATACGGATTGCGTCATAGACGCTACTGGCCGTTTTCGCTCTGTAGAAGAGCTAACGCCCCATCTAACGAATGGCGCTAAACGCGTCATATGTTCTTCCCTCCCCGAACACACGGCAGATCGAGTTGTGCTTTTTGGAGTAAACGAAAATGAAATGCATGCGTCTGATCGAGTCATCTCTGCCGGCTCAGCTTCCACTACTGCAGCCGCATTGGCTCTCAAAACCATTTCAGAAAAATTTGAGCTAAGACACGCTAGCATGACATCGGTTCATGCTTATACGAGTGATCAAAGTTTACAGGACTACGCCGGCGCAGATTATCGCCGCAGTCGGTCCGGAGCGGAAAACATCATTCCCAACTCTACTCCAGCTCTGGATTGGATTCAAAAGGCACTTCCTTCCGTCGCAGGAAAGATGACAGGTTTCGCATTAAACGTTCCAGTGCAGCTGGGTTCAATGCTCGACATTAACGTGGCGCTTTCAGACACGGATGTATCACTCGATGAGATACGGGATCTTTTTGTTGCTGCCGCATCCGACAGACCAAGACTGATAACAACAACTTACGAACCTATCGTCTCTTCTGATGTTAAGGCAAGCCCACATTCACTCGTAGTGGATATGCTTGGCTGCATGAGGGCGGGCTCCCGACTTTATAAAATACTGGGCTGGCATTCGACGCTGGGACATGCACATCGAATCCTGGATGTGTTAATTGGCTATAGAGATTTAGATAACTCTGAGAAAAGTGAGGCAGTTGTATGAGAATAGCAATTAATGGATTCGGACGCATCGGTCGAGCTGTATTCCGGATCGCAGAATCTAACCCAGACCTAGAAATCGTAGCTATCAATGATTTGTTCGATCACGAAGCCCTTCGATACCTGCTGTCCTTCGACACAATCATGGGAACCTTCGAACCTGAAGTTACTATCGATGGCACAGAACTGATTACACCGAATTCACGAGTCAAGATGTTCAAGGAGCGTGATCCTAAGCTTCTACCCTGGGGCGAACTTGGAATCGACGCAGTAGTTGAGTCCACAGGATCATTTAGAAGTCGTGAG
>JAESQI010000376.1 GCA_016765255.1 Robiginitomaculum sp.
GGCGGACATTGGGCGACCGTCGACCGTAATATTAGCTTCGGTTAAGTGCCAGCCACGTGGGCGCACCAACATGGTGGCCGTTACGTCGTTGAGCGTGTAATCCTTGTTCTTGGCCTTATCATGCAGGGATAAATTTCCATGCGCGTAATCATACATATTGATTTGACCTTGCACCATATTGTCAAAGGTCGGGGCAGAGGCATCTTCAAAGTCGGCCATAAATATTTTGGCACCACTGTTTAAAGCATTGATTATCATTTTACGGTCAACAGGCCCGGTGAGTTCGACGCGGCGGTCTCGCAGCGCTGCGGGAATAGGGTCAACTTCCCACATACCTGCACGGATATGGGCCGTTTCTGGCAAAAATGTAGGAAACTCGCCATAATCAAATCTGTCTTGCCGATCTTCACGGTCTTCAAGTAGGTTGCGTCGTTGGCGGCCAAAGCGGCGCTCAAGGTCTGCCAAAAACAATAAAGCGTCAGGGGTAAGGATATCCTCATAGCCATCTTTTACCGTGCCGACTATTTTTGCCAGTACTCTATGCCTTGGTAAGGGTTTGCCCTGTTCGCTCATTTCTGCTCCTATGATGATTCTATCCATTCTATAGAGGGTATTTGATGGGTTTTCCAGAAAGTACGGGTACAAAAGTATGACTTGTAAAAAAATACTTGTAAAATTGTAAAAATTGTAAATAATCGAAGTATGGCGAAGCAGAAAAATGCATCAGGTGAAAAACTATTTATTGGGCCCCGCCTTAGACGGTTGCGGCAATCGCTACAACTCACCCAAACGTCCATGGCCAAAGACGTAGGGATTTCCACCAGTTATTTGAATTTGATCGAACGCAATCAGCGTCCTATGAGTGCCAAAGTGTTGTTACGCATTGTTGATGTGTTTGACATAGATATTTCCGTTCTATCACCAAAATCAGATATGCGTATGGTGCGCGAAATCAATGAAGTCTTAAAATCACCGCCCTATAAAGACTATAAAATTCCAAAAAGTGAAATAGAGGATTGTGTGAATGCCAGCCCTGAATTTGCGCGGGCATTTTTATCCTTGCATAATAGGTCAGAAGATTTGCTGGTACGCGCCAGCATGCGAGATAATCCATTTGCAGACCGGGATAATGTCGAGCGTATAGAAGCGTCACTCGGCGCTGTCGATAGTGTCCGCCGTTTTATAGATGAACATAGTAATTATTTTGACGCGATTGACCGAGAAGCAGAAAATTTATCAGACGCATTAGGGCTGTCAACACGCCGCCCGCAAACTGCGCTCAGTGACCGATTGCATAATAAGCACGGTATTCGTGTACGGATCACGCCTGCTGACATTTTGCCGGGAAAGTTAAGTGCATTTGACCCTCATGCCAAACGCTTGGATTTATCTGAACTCATGCCGCAATCGGGACGCCGTTTCCAAATTGCTTATCATTTGGCATTGCTTGAACATCGGCGTCTTATCGACTCCGTGATTGCAAAGGCATTGCTACCGAGTAAAGAAGCGGACGATTTAGCGCGGGTTAACCTTGCCAATTATTTTGCCGCCGCGACGCTCATGCCGTATGGGCGAATATTACAGGCAGCAGAAGCAGACGGATATGATATTGAACTCTTGTCGCGGCGATTTGATACCAGCTATGAGCAGACGGCCCACAGATTGACAACATTGCAGCGTCAGGGTGCGCGCGGTATTACCTTCTTTTTTGTACGGGTAGATATTGCTGGCAATGTTTCAAAACGCTTTAGCGGCGGTCAGTTCCATTTTTCCCGCTATGGGGGGGCGTGTCCGTTGTGGAACATTCATACATGTTTTAAAACACCAGGCGAAACCATGCCTCAAATTATTGAAATGCCAGACGGCGTAAAATATTTCAGTGTTGCTCGTGCGGTGCTCAGGCCGGGAGGTTCCCATGGTCAACCTGCGCAAATGGTGGCGATTGGTTTGGGGTGCGAGTTGAAATTTGCCGATAGGCTTGTCTACTCAAAAAATTTAGCGCCAGTGCAGAGTGCTTTAATTGGCGTGAATTGTTATGTGTGTGAACGCCCATCATGTCGGGCAAGAGCCCATGCGCCCATAAACAAACAACTTCAATTTGATGAGCGGTATCGGGGGCAGTCAAGTTTTAAATTTACAGATTAATCCACATTTAAGGTCGCATTTAAGTTATTGTAATTGATTCATACCCTGCTAATATTTTAGAGTTATACTAATTATAACTTGATTCGTTATGAAATGCGAAATCATCTAAATTAGGGTGGGCACAAAAAAGAGGCAAAAGGAAAATAAGAGTCAGGGGAGACTTACTTATGGGAAGTTCCATAGCACATGACCAGCTTATCAGAGGCCTTAAGAAAAATCTGAAGCGCGTAGAAAAACTTACGCGAGGGCCAGATGTTCGCCCTGTTGATTTTGCCACACGGGATCGTTTTGCGCGCCAATTATACGAAGCGAGCAAGCAAGCTTAAATCAATTATTTTCTTTTCAATTCTTACTGTGTATTGACTTGCGTTCGCCTGCTATTATTCTAGTATGCAACAAAATGCATAAGGGAGAATAGATATGAGTGTTTTATCAGATTTACAGGCTAAAATCGGGCAAGAAATGGGTGTATCGGATTGGGTGGAAATTCCCCAAAATCGGATTGACCAATTTGCAGAGGCCACTGAAGATCACCAATTTATTCATGTTGATGTTGACAAGGCAAAGGCGTTTACTCCCTTTGGCGGCACGATAGCCCATGGATTTCTAACACTTTCCCTATTGTCACGGTTCGCAGAAACGGGCTTACCCCAAATTCCAGGTTCTAAAATGGGTATGAATTACGGCTTAAATAAAGTTCGGTTTTTAACACCCGTACCATGTGGGGCCAAGGTTCGCGGCACATTCACGCTTATATCTGCGCAAGAGAAAAACCCTGGGCAACTCTTGCTGAGCTACGGCATTAGCGCCGAAATTGAAGGGGGGGCAAAGCCCGCCATGGTTGCTGAGTGGTTGATGCTCATCTTTGTATAACGTTAAATAAGGAATTCATAAATGAAAATTGATTTTAAAAACCGGGTCGCCATTGTGACCGGGGCTGGGCAAGGTTTGGGTCGTTCACATGCGTTGGCACTGGCAAAACGAGGCGCGAAACTGGTCATAAATGATTTGGGCGGCGCTGCTGACGGCACAGGAGGTTCCTTAAGCCCTGCGCAAGAAGTGGCTGATCTTATTATCAGTGGCGGCGGCGAGGCCATCGTCAGCGGAGCGAATGTAGCTAAATTTGATCAAGTTACTACAATGATCGAAGAGGCGATGAACAAATGGGGCCGTATTGATGTCCTTGTCAATAATGCAGGTATTTTGCGCGATAAATCATTTTCGAAAATGGAACTTTCGGACTTTCAAACCGTTATTGACGTCCATTTAATGGGGAGTGTTAATTGTACCAAAGCCGTTTGGGAAATTATGAAATCGCAAAATTATGGGCGCATTGTGATGACAACATCCTCATCTGGCATGTATGGCAATTTCGGGCAAACCAATTACGGCGCCGCCAAAACTGGCGTGGTTGGTTTTGTGAACACACTCTGTATTGAGGGGGCGAAATATGACATTCGTATCAACGCACTCGCGCCCGCCGCTCATACGCGCATGACAGAAGGCCTGATTCCCGAAGAAGCCTTAAAGCTGTTAACACCTGAATCGGTTACGGCTGGCTTGCTCGCACTTGTTCACGACCAAGCGCCAAACCGAATGATATTATGTGCTGGAGCGGGTGGTTATGCCCGTACGATCATTTATGAAACCGACGGTATATATTTACCACCTGAACAACAAACACCCGAAAATGTAATGGCGGCGCTCTCTGACATTAACGACCCGTCAGGGCAAGTGGAATTCACCCAAGGGTTTGAACAATCCAAAAAATTCATAGAAAAAGCAATGACTGGAAAGGCTATGAAAGGGTGAGTGAAAGCAGGGTAGAAACTTACACCCGTATTGCCAAAGAAATTTCGGCAGTTATTGACGGGGAAAGCTCTATGATTGCCCGTTATGCAACAGTCTCTTGTCTATTAAGTGAAGCGTTTGATCATTTTTTCTGGACGGGGTTTTACCTTGTTGATGAGCATGATAAAACGCAATTGGTGATCGGCCCGTATCAAGGCAGCCTTGGGTGTCTCCGAATACCATTTGGCAAAGGCGTGTGCGGATATGTTGCTGCAACAAAAACCACATTGCTTGTCGATAA
>JAESQI010000377.1 GCA_016765255.1 Robiginitomaculum sp.
CGTAATCAGCAGATTGTAACAATTTCAAAATAATGTTTTCAACATCTTCGCCCACATACCCAGCTTCGGTCAAAGTCGTCGCGTCCGCCATGGTAAAAGGTACATCCAAAATACGCGCCAATGTTTGGGCGAGGAGCGTTTTACCACACCCTGTTGGCCCGACGAGCAAAATATTGGATTTCGCCAACTCAACATCACCCGCCTTACCGTCATGATTGAGACGCTTATAGTGATTGTGCACGGCAACGGATAATACCCGCTTGGCATACTCTTGTCCGATCACATAATCATCGAGTGTATCACAAATATCTTGGGGCGTTGGGACACCTTCTTGCGCCTTTGCTACGCTCGCTTTGCCCTCTTCACGGATAATATCCATGCAAAGTTCCACGCATTCGTCGCAAATAAACACAGTCGGGCCCGCAATCAGCTTACGCACCTCATGCTGACTCTTACCGCAAAAAGAGCAGTATAATGTATTTTTTGCGTCTGTTGTGCCTGATTTGCTCATTTCAACTCCCGGGTGTCACCGTTATTTTTGTTAGCTCTTGCAAGAGCTGTGCCGAATTATAGCGTGTTATTCTTTCGCAGATACACTCTTTTTATTACAAAACTCTTAGTAAAATCAAGTTTTCGTCACATAGTTACGTTTTAATTTTGCTTTTAGTTTTACTTCGGTTTGGTTTGCGAACGTGAACTATAAACATGATCGACAATCCCGAATGCTTTGGTTTCTTCGGCTGTCATAAAATGGTCACGGTCAAGTGTCTTTTCAATGAGCGCATATTTATTGCCCGTATGTTTCACATAAATCTCGTTGAGACGTCTTTTCATCGCCATAATATCATCGGCATGACGCTGAATGTCCGATGCTTGGCCTCGGAAACCGCCTGATGGTTGATGCACCATAATGCGGGCATTGGGAAGTGCTATGCGCATATCCTTCTCACCAGCTGCAAGGAGTAGCGACCCCATTGACGCCGCCTGCCCTATACACACAGTGGAAACAGGGCATTTAATATATTGCATTGTATCATATATCGCCATGCCAGCCGTCACCACGCCGCCCGGTGAATTGATATACATGTAGATTTCTTTTTTCGGGTTCTCGGATTCGAGGAATAAGAGTTGAGCTGTAATCAAACTCGCCATATTGTCTTCAACAACACCCGTTAGAAAAATAATGCGGTCTTTCAAGAGCCGCGAGAATATATCATAGCTCCGCTCACCGCGACTCGTCTGCTCTACAACCATTGGGACGAGGCCCATTAGAATTTCGTTGGGGTCTTGCATGATCTTTTCCTTATCTGGTTATGCGGTATTTGGCGATACAATCACCGAAAATAGTCACCTCAATATTTATATTATAATTATATTTTCAAGAGGGGCGGTGAAAATAATAATCACAGTCGATTTGGTGGAAGATAGTATAGCCCCGCTTGGCAAGCCAATCTATGACATTTTCCCGATGCACGTCCCAAAGTTCGACTTGTAAAACACATTCATTTTGTTGCAACGCATTTTCCATCCCTGTCAAAACCGCCGCTTCGAAACCTTCAACGTCTATTTTAAAAAATGCTCGTGTGTTCATATCTGAAAACTGACTATCAAATGTACGTATGTCTATTTCTTGTGAAGACCTAAAATCTCGGCGAGGATGGTTTTTAACATTCATATCAAGTGAAGCCGTGCCAGACGAATTTGTCTCAAGCATGATTTCAAACGTCCCTGACGCGTCTCCCAGACCATATGGATAGGCCTTCACCTTGTTTGAGAGATCATTGAGCGCAATGTTTTTGACAAGCCGCGCATATGTTTGGGGAACGGGTTCAAAACTATGGATATTTTTCAATTCGGGCAAGCGTATTCCAAGCAAAACGCTATACAATCCCATATTGGCCCCACAATCAAAAAACGTATCCAGCTTATATGCGCGAATACACTCTTGCGCGAATGCCAATTGCGCCCGCTCGAACGGTTGTCCAATCAGAAGACGGTTATCAATCCAGTCCTTTGGATATAATTCCCATTTCGCGCTCAAGCGGCGCGTAATCATTGGTTTTGTCCGAAGCCTTAATAAGCGTTTGGCGAGGCTAAAATGAGGATGAAACTTCAAGCGGACCTGACCTAGATCATATCATCTTCTTTAAACAGCTCATCTCGGTCAACTTTTTTGTCTGTGACTTTCGCTTTTTCAATGATGAGGTTTACTGTTTTCTCTTCAAAAATCGGAGCGCGCATCTGTGCAACCGCTTCTGGGTTCTTTTGGTAGAACTCAATCACTTGTTGTTCTTGGCCAGGATAACGACGGGCTTCACCAACAATGGCTTGTTGCAATTCGTCATTTGAGATTTGAATGTCAGCCTTGGCGCCAATTTCAGCCAATACCAAACCAAGGCGTACACGGCGCTCAGCAATTTTACGGTAATCAGCTTTTAGCTTTTTTTCTGATTTTTTAGCGTCGTCTTCGTCGAGTTGACTGCTTCTTTTTCTTTTTCGACTTGAGCCCAGATATTAGCAAATTCAGCTTCTACCATGTTTGGCGGCAAATCGAATGTGTGTTTCTTATCAAGATCATCAAGAATGGCTCGTTTAAGCTTCATACGGCTTTGCTCTTCAAGCTCGCCTTCTGCTTGTTTGCTCACGGCTTCTTTGAGAGACTTTAAATCTTCCATGCCAAATTTCTTGGCGAATTCATCATCAATTTTCGCGTCTGTCGAGCCTTGAACTTCCAAAACTTCCGTTTCGAACACAGCTTCTTTATTGGCCAATGTGTCGACTTGGTAGTCTGTCGGGAAAGTAACGGTGACATCGAGCTTATCGCCGGCTTTCACACCGATGAGCTGCTCTTCAAAGCCCGGAATAAATGTGCCTGACCCAAGGATGAGTTGGTGGCCTTCCATAGCGCCGCCGTCAAATGCTTCGCCGTCCACACGACCCGTGAAATTGATCAACACCGCATCTTCGTTTTTGGCCTTGGCGGTTTTGGCTTTTTTCCTGTAGCTTTTTTGACCTTTAGCAAGTTCTGCCATTTGATCCTCGACGGTCTTATCGTCAAGCTCAGTAGTCAACCGCGTGAATTTAAGGGTTGCAGGGTCAACAGGTTCAAACTCGGGAATCGTTTCAACATTAAGTGTATATTCAAGATCAGCCTTTCCTTTTGTGACATCTTCGCCGTTAGCGCGCAGGTCAATAGAGGGTTGTCCTGCAGGGCGGATTTTATGATCTTCCATGGTTTTTTGCGTGGTTTCTGTAACAGTTTCCTGCACAACATCATTCATAATGGATTGACCAAACGTTTTGCGGATATGGCTAGCGGGGACTTTACCCTTACGAAAGCCTTTAAGATTGACCTGCGGCTGCATTTCCTTGATTTTTGCTTCCAGTTTCTCTGCCAATGCTTCTTTGGCAATGGTAATGGAATAAGAGCGGCTAAGGCCTTCGGATTTAAGTTCTTTTACTTGCATGGTCACGTCCAGATCTGATGTCATTTTAAAGTATAAGCCTAATTACTTAGGCGTTGTGACGGGCCTTATGTCACGGCTCATGCGAATGTGCAACGGGGTTTTCAAATCCTTATGCATATGTCACAAAAGAGCGACACAATAGCCCATTTTAAGGTCAAAAACGGTGTTTTTATGGAATTTATAGGCGAAAGCAATATGTACTTGCTTTATATTGGCTTATTTTTAGCTCCATTTGTCCAAGAAGACAGTGCGGTTATTGGTGCGGCCAGCCTATCTATATCCCGGTCAGACCATTGGATCTCTATATTTGCGGTCATTCTCATCGGACTTATCGCCAGTGATTCGTGGAAGTACTGGCTGGGATGGGCAGGAAAGCACCATAAATGGGCCAAGAAATATACCCAAAATGAGCGCGTACAGAAATTAAAGCATGTGATCATCAACAATAGTGTCAAAACGCTTATCGCCGTGCGCTTTCTGCCCCTCGCCCGTATTCCCACTTATTTGGCTACAGGTTTTTTTGGCGTGCCCTATCTAAAATACTGGCTGAGTATTGCTGTCTCTGCCTTAATTTATGTGACCGTAATTTTCTGCGCCTTCCATGTTTTGGGCGAAATCATGGGCGAAAAACTGAAAACCTATATGCCATTTTTTGCCGTTGGCATATTGATCGCTACTCTCATCGGGTATTTTATTTACCGCAAAACCAAAAAACTTTAATGCCCGCCAAATACATAATCTAGGGTAAGGCCGTATGTGCGCGGCGGTTCATATTGAATGGTTTCGTTTTCGATGAGAGGGCCAAGGCCAGCGCCCCAGAGGAAATTAACCGCAGGTTCATTGACATCAAACAGGTTTTTCACCCAAAGCCCTGCTTTCCACTTCCCGCCCCTTGCGCGGTAGGCGGCTGATACATTGGTAACGGCATAATCCCCGACAAAAGTCAGTGTCCGAGTTTCTGGCGCGAAATCATCTGGCACACTCCTGTCTGTATAGTCGGTATGGAGTATAATTTCCCCACCTGAACGAAGTGGCTTTGTATAATCGAGCGCCGCTGAAATTGTCCAATCTGGCGCCGTTCCAAATCCTGTACCCGCGAGGTCTACGCCTGGACTGGGCGAAAATTCATCGTACTGAGTTTTCACATAGCCCACAGCAGTCGAGACCCGCAATTCATCGGTGATTTGGGCCTCCATTTCAGCTTCAAAGCCGTAAATATGGGCTTTGGCGGCATTGGTGAGGGTTTTAAGAAACAAGAAAGGCGGGCGCGACACACTGACCTGAATGTCCGTGTAATCCATATAAAAAGCACTCACATTGGCCCGAACTTTACCGTCCATCAAAAAGCTTTTTATTCCCAATTCGTAATTGGTCAGAAACTCTGGTTCAGTAAAAAATCCTGTGCCTGCGTCAATATCGGCTTGAGAAATAAAATCGTCCTTGACGGTCGCACTTCTATAGCCCCGACTTATGGATGCGTAAGTGTTGATGTTGTCGCTTATTTCGTAGCGTGTTCCGATTGTCCAAGACAGCGGATCGTTCACCACCTTTGCCGTATTATTTAGGGCTGTGAGTGTAAACAAGGCAAAGGTTTCACCGAAAATACTATAATCAACCGTTTTGGTGTCATGCGTATATCGAATACCAGTAAACCCACTCCATTTATCCGTGAAGCGGACATTACCGTGCGCAAATACGGCGTAGGTTTTCGAATTGCTAATTACCCTTTGCCCGTCAAGTTCATCTGGCGGGTGATTGGCAGGCGGGATGAAGAACACTTGTTCTAAAAAAGCCGTACTCATGAGCGGGAATGTCGGGCTATAATCACGCGTGGCATTCAGATAATAAAGCCCAATTAAGTAATCAAATTTTTCGGTTTTTGGTGATGTGACACGAAGCTCTTGCGACGTTTCGTTATAAGTACTGTCAAATTGGGCAATGGTGATGGGGATTGGCAGGCGGTCGCCGTCTTGAATATAAAAATCCTCGACACCTGAAACCCCTGAAATAGAGGTTAGAGTAAACCCGTTCTCTAATTGATAATTCACATTTAAGGACAAGCGGTGTTGGTCTTGGGTGCGGATTTCGTCTTGGTCTACATTGATTGTATAGGGAATGAGGTCAGAACCGATACTGGTAACGGTCTCCCCCATAGAGTTAGGCCGATCATCAAGGGTCTGGAAATTATAAACCAGCCGCGCATCTATTTGCGTAAACGGTGTAAAATAAAGCTGTCCATTGAAATTGAAATGATCAAGTGCACCAGCTTTATTCCCGTTGAACGCATTAAGTATATAGCCTTCCTTATCCAGTTTTTGCGCCGAAAGCCGAAGGGCAAGCACATCTTTCTTGAGAGGTATATTGACTTGAGCAGATATCTGCGTGCGGCCATAATTCCCCGCCTCCACCTGCAATCGCCCTTCTAATTCAGCCGTCGGGGCTTTGGTGGTTATATTGATAGCACCCCCGATCGTATCACGGCCAAAGAGTGTCCCTTGTGGGCCTTTGAGGATTTCAACCCGTTCAATACCCATCA
>JAESQI010000004.1 GCA_016765255.1 Robiginitomaculum sp.
CTTTTGGCAGTTGCTCGGTTTCTAGGCGGGCGCTGGTGAAGCGTTCGATAAGGTCCTGATCCATGTCGTCGCGGTTAGTGTAGTCGAGCATGGTGCCATTAAATTGTGAATAAGCCGACTCTCGAAAATAATACGAGCCGTTAGTTGGCTCGTAGTCATCACGAAATACCACTACAGCTACAGGGGCTTCCTTGTCGCTGGCATCGTTTGCGCTGTCTTGAAACGGGTTTTCTCTGCGTGAATTATTGCCCGCCTGCTCTTGGCCGGTTAAGCCCAGGTCGTCGGTTAGTTGTGGTGTGGGTAAGCCAAACATGCGCACGTAAATCAGCAGTGAAAAACACAACAAACCTAATATGGTGAAGTGATAAGGAAGTCTTCGATGATTATTTTCAATCATTAACAAGGCGGCGAGCGACAACACCGCGCCGCAGCCAAAAATCATAAGAATATTTGAAGGGTCGATGCCGCGGGTGAGGGCGTAGTCGCCAATGATAAACGGGCGATGAATCATGCCGTTTCTATGAGCAGATAAAGTAACAACAAAAGCAGTGGCAACAAATAATATTTCCAGCACCGAGCCTACGCTGGTTCGTTGTGCCAGGGTACGTAAAATTACGGTTAAAGAACCGGCAATAGCAAACCACTTTATAAATTCGCCGGTGTTAAAGGTGACAATAGGTGCCATTACATCAGCGAGTATTTGGGTGTTGGTAGTTAGCGATGCCAGAGACAAGCCAAGCAAGCAGACACAAAAACTAATGGTGACTATGGTAAAGGTGCGCAGTTTGTTTAAAGGAGAGCGATTGATGCTGCTGTCGATAAAATAGCAGGCAAACAGGCAGCCGATAAAAGAGCCGATGGAGCCGCTCAACACGGTAAGGGACAAACTCACTACCCAGTAGCTGCCGGCAATAATGGCGGCGCGCAAACTGGTGGGCAGAAAGTGCCGGTTTGATGTCGCTGAATCTGCCGCCATGCTATGCCTGTTGCTAAGATTCTACTGGAGGCCTGGAATAAGCCACCGCTGCATTATACCTTTCTTGCTTTAGATCGATATTAAGCTGTGCTTTTTATGTTAATTAATACAGCACAGTTTAAGCCCTGGCTCAAATTCTAGCAATGAGTGCAAGGCCAACTACACTTGTCATAATGTAGGAGTTTGCAGTGGAGCAATCTGTTTCTGACACTGACAAGAGTAGTTCTAATTAAGAGTATCAAGATTTTTTACAGCTAATAAGGACATGCCCCCCCCCTCTAAGAATACCTAACTTATTGAATTAACGAATAAAAACTAATTTTCTCAAATAAGAACAGCTAGAGCCTGTCAGCTATTTTTACAATCTACTTGATTGTTGCAATTCTTCATTATCTTAACTCTTTGAATTTAATGAATTTAATATTATTGGCATGAAAATTTCATGCATTAAGAGGTTCAAGGCTCTAAGGGAGCCTGTAAAGGCTGGCATAAACAGAAATAATAAAAATGAAAGGAAGTACATTGAAAACTCTAACTTACCTAAATAAAGGTTTTTTGGTATTAACACTAAGCCTGTTCAGTATTACGACAGCTTACGCGGGTCCAATCGTAAGTACGCTTCCAGCAACTTCCTCAAATACAGTCGGTGTGGGCGGAACCAATGACTATGCTGCGGGTTTTGTATGGGACTCCGCTTTAGATTTTAGTTACGCTGAGCTGTATCTCGGCGTAGAAGGAAATCCAGCAGACACCTTCGGAGTATCCATTTATAACAGTGTGGGAGGTTCTCCAGGAACGCTTGTAAACACACTAAGCGGATCAGTTGCGCCTTCGACCACTGGCATCTACACCTATTCTGGAGTTACAGCTCTTACACAAGGTGCAATCTATTGGTTGGTGGCATCAACTGGAAATTACGCTGATACAGCTAATGAATACATTTGGTATGACGGAACTCTTGGTGATACGAATTATGTAGATACCAAATGGATACGTCCTTCGAGCTCTGGCTGGAATTCTAGCGGGGCTGTAAGTCCAGCGGCATTCGCGGTCTATGCTCAGGTTCCTGAACCCTCCATGCTCATTCTGCTTGCCCTTGGTCTGCTGGGCATGACAGCACGCCGGCGCAAAGCTCTTATTTAAACGATATTGACTTTTATATCTTGATAATAATACCCCGCTCTATGCGGGGTTTTTGTTTGGGCAAAGAGCTCTTCCCAAAGCCCCGCGTTCCTTAAATCCAATCTAACATTCACAACACCGAAAGCTCGAAAATAGAATCTCGAGCCCATGTCTTATGGGTTCTTAATAAATCGTGCCTCTAGCGAGTTAAAGGGGTCGCAACGAATAAAACTTAATTAGCTATCACTGTATTACATTCTTCTTAAACTCCTATCGAAGCTAAGACCGATTTTTCGGTCTACCACCGCGGTGTGGGTTCTACTAGCTGCCCAATTTCGGTCAATAACTTAAGTAAATCAGCCCTGGAGCCACCGGCTTCAGCGCCACCGCTGTTCTCAGCGTTTTGCAGTAGCAGGCGCTGCCAAAGTCGTAATTCCTTCGTTTCATTTTTGTTGACTATCAGATTGATTTTCAACGACTTTGTTGGAAACTATAGCAACGGCATTGAAAATCCCCACGATATTGAATATATCAGTCGATTGCCCCTATTTGACCCTGCTTAATCGTCGTAATTTGGGCTGTTCCTGAGTATGCTTTAGGTGGTCGAAAGAGGCTATTGAGCTCAATAGCGCTTGTAGAATCAACATTTGCGCAAACAGGTCAATATTTTTCTAAGTACTTCAAATTATTGAAATTTATGCTTGGACAGAATTTTCCTGCTTGATTTGATGATTAGGCTGGCTAAATTGAGTCAATTTCGGGTGATATTTTGATTACATATTATAAAAATTGGATGTTGTACACACAGATTCATGACTGCTAACGCACATCAATTCGCTGATTTCGCAGGTTCATCGAAAGCACTGATCGGGTCCTTGCTAATAAGCCTGGTGGTAAATTTCGCCTTTTCATCTTCAGTGCTGGCGCAAACAGCAGGACCTGGCTGTAATGAAACAACCACAACCGCTTTTTCAGCAGTCGCGGGAGAATTGGTGCAATTGGTTTCATGCACCGAAGAATTGCAGCAAGGAAATAATACGACTCTCACAATAGACGTTCCTACTGGCATTCAAGTAGGGGATTTCCTGGTTTTTGTCATGTCTACTGATGGCACTGCTGAGACCATCAATAACCCCGCAAATTTTAGTGCCGACTGGACACCGTCCGGAACCTATCTTGGCACACCTGGGATCACCTCCGAGGTTTTTACTCGAATAGTGGACGGCACGGAGGCAGCTGCTTACACGTTCAACTGGAATTCTACCGAACAGTACTATACCTACATGATGCGTTTCAGTGGCGCCTCTGGTCTGTATTCAATTGGGACCAACACGGGAATCAGTACTATCGCAGTGACTCCAGGTATCGTTACAAATGCAGCGGATGCACTGATTTTGAAGTTGCTGAACGTAGATTTTCGACCTTTCGCAGTTTTCGATGAAACCGCCGTTGTTACCGGGATGACTACACCTAATTACAACATCACTGAAGGTTCTTCGCGTGCCACCGGAGGTGGAGGGGGTGCAACCGTGTCAGGTGCCTCTCTTTACTATTACCAGGCCGCACAGGGAGCAACTGTAGCTGGAAATTTTACCGTAACGAACTCTCAAGAATGGCACACTCGAACCATGGCCATCGAACCCATTGAGTTTCGGATTTCAATGCCAGACAGGCGCGAGTTCTAATGCAGGGAACACCACGCCCATGTTTGGTTGCACCGCACAAATCTCGGCATAGATATCCTCTGCCTCGTCAAGATGTGCACACACAATCAGCACTGGGCGTTTAATCTGTTTACTCAGCGCAATCGAAACCAACGAGATCGACGATCCAACCGAACCCGTCGCAATGGTGCGATGCCCGGCGTCAAGCCCTTTGGCAAAGGCTTTAAACGCAGCGTCGGCGATGATTGGGGTAAGCAGGTTCACGAGTGTTCTTTCTGTACGCGCAGCGCACACGCGGGCCTTGGATCATCGGGCGGACCGATCAGCCAATGCGGGCGAGTTGGTTTCAATAAGTGTATCCGCTGTTGCCAGCCGATGCACTTGGCCCAAGGCTTGGGCTTATTCGTCTGCGATCACCACGCGCGGGCGAATTTTTTCGAGCGTCTTAGGCCCGATCCCTTTTACACGATCAAGATCTTTGAGCGTTTCAAATCGTCCATTCGCGACTCGGTCTTCGACGATTCGCAATGCGAGCTTTGGGCCAATCGCCGGGAGTAGATCGAGCTGGGCAGCATTGGCCGAGTTGATTTCGACCCGCACGATCGCGCTTGGCAACGGCTCGCCCGCTTCGATCATTTTTGCTTGAGTTATTACCGATGCGTCATGCTCGATTGTTCGTGCCATTGACCATGCCAACCCACCAATCGAAGCGCACCCGAGGACAATGCTCGCAAAGAGAGCCGCCGGCGTGCGTGTCCAATCTGCATCTGCTGATTTTGAGGGTACGAATCGCTTTGAGCCGCCCGACCGGGTCACGACCCGATCTCGCTGGCTGGTGATTGATCATTTTCAAAGTCTAGAAAATTGTCCACCATAAACCGTTGAGGCAATGTGCAAGATTCAACCGCTTGGCGGAGTTCGATGACCCGATCGAGCACCTCGCGGGGTTCGGCTCGACGGTTCAACAACCCGCC
>JAESQI010000389.1 GCA_016765255.1 Robiginitomaculum sp.
CAGAAGCACCCGCCGCAGAGAATAAACATGAGAACGAAGAACCTCTGATTGATCAGCCTAAAGAGCTACAGGCAAGCATTGTCAATGCAAGCATCGATGCGGCATTCGAAGAAGAGGTTCTAGAATCCTTTGTTACAGAGGCGCCTGATGTTCATGAGTTTATTGAAGACAACCCGGCCGACTCCTCACTCAATGAATGCATTGAACCTGAACTAGAACCAGAGTTAGAACCAGAGCTAACTAATGCCAAAGAATCGCACAGTGAAAGCGAGAAGCCGATTCTTGGCCCAGGCCTATCCGTATCATTCACCATTAGTCCCAACGCTCCTACTGAAATGCGCTTCGGTGAACCTGAATCAAACACTCCTGAAGACGAGGAAACAACAAGCGAGCTGCCAATCGATCAAGGTATTACAGAGGCCGAATTCGACAAGGACAACGAGGACAACGAGAAACTACCACTAGCTACTCAAGTTTTCGCCGCAGAAGAGAACGAAGAAAAAACAACCACCGAATCACTCCCAACTGCAGAGCCAACTGTAGTCGCTGAATCGGTAGTTGTTGAACCAATCAAAAATCCTATTGCCAGCAACGAGAATCCGAATACCAACAGTGAATCGCTAATCGATGAAACATTCGATACCCATAATCTAGCTAAGCAAAAGAAGCAGGCGAGTGAAAGTGTTGCTGAAGAGGAAAAGAAAGAGGAAGAGCCAACCATTGAAGCAACACAGGCAAGCGCCTTACAAGTGGATGAAGATTCAACAGAAGCAATACGTTCTAGAGCACTGGAAGCAGAGCTAAGCGACGAGGAAGCGCTGGAAGCGATCCCTAGAGAGAATCTTGCTGCCTTGGGCAGCATGTCCACACCCGTCGAGCTTATAGCAAGAACGGAGAGTCATCTGGTACGCAGCACCTTACTCATTCTATCCATCCTGCTACTCGGCGGCCTGCTTAGCTCTCAATACCTGTGGCAACGAATGGAGCTCTATAGTCAGCTCCCTCAACTACGCCCTCTCTACGAAGCTGCCTGCACCTACTTAAACTGTGCTCTGCCGCAATACACAGATATCAATTCTATTCGCAGCGAAAATCTTACCGTACAAACTCATCCAACCTATGCGAACGGTCTACTAGTTAACACGGTCATTCGCAACACGGCAGCATTCGAGCAACCCTTTCCAATTCTTATACTCAGTTTCAATAGCGTCCAGAACAGCGTCATAGCGCTGCGCGAACTTACCTCTGCTGAATATCTAGACCCAGGGCTTCACTCCATCCAAGCAATGCCGGCGCAGACTCCGGTACAAATCGGCCTAGCTATAATGGACCCAGGCCCAGAAGCCGTAAACTACACTCTAGCATTCCGTTGGCCTTAGCCAGCAGATTGTCATCAGCGTCATGTGCACAAAAAATACACAAATTGCTTTAATTGGAAGTACGCCCTCGCTATCATAGCGACCCCTAACAAAGTCAGCCTAAACTACAACAACAAGAATGATAGACGTCGGCCCCTACAAACTAAAAAACGCCCTATTCCTTGCACCAATGGTGGGCGTCAGTGACACACCATTCCGGGAAATTTGCATCGAAGCTGGTGCAGGCCTAACTGTTGCAGAAATGCTGACTAGTAATCCAGAACTATGGCAGAACGAACGCAATAGACTAAAGCGAATAAAACCTAGAAGCATTGGGCCTCATGTCGTGCAAATTGCAGGATCCGATCCAGAATTAATGGCCCAAGCTGCCGCACTGAATGCAGAGCTCGGTGCCGATGGCATCGATATCAATATGGGCTGTCCCGCAAAAAAAGTACTTAAGAAAGCCGCAGGCTCAGCGCTACTAAAAGATGTCGAATTGGTAGAGCGAATCTTAAAAGCAGTCGTCTCGCGCGTCGACATTCCCGTGACGCTGAAGATACGCACCGGCTGGAGTCCCGAAACAAGAAACGGTGTTGAGATCGCAAAAATTGCTGAGGATAGCGGCATAAGCTTGCTCACAGTCCATGGCCGCACCCGAGAATGTCGTTTCAAGGGTTATGCAGAGTACGACACCATTGCTGCAATTAAGAGCGCCATCTCAATCCCAGTAATCGCCAACGGCGATATAGATTCACCCAGCAAGGCCGCAGCTGTTCTTAAGCACACCCAGGCAGATGGATTAATGATCGGTCGTTCTGCACAGGGCCGGCCGTGGATATTCAGAGAGATAGAACACTATCTTGCTACGGGAAAAACTCTTCCGGCGATCGATCTAAAAACTCGTCTCGATATAATCTTCTCACACCTTATGAAACTTCATAGTTTCTATGGGGACGTGAAAGGAGTATGGTATGCACGTAAGCATGTTGCCGCGTATGTAAAAGATTTATTAGAATCGCGTGATTTTATGAAGAACTTCAATACCATCGAGTCTCCGGCCGCACAACTCGACTGCGTCAATGCGTACTTCTCTCGCCTAGACGAAGGTCTATTACTAGAACAAGGAGCTGAAGCCGCGTGAATAAGTTCGATACTCTAGCAAACCACCCTGAGACAATTCAGACTCAAGACAACACTCCCACTGTACGACAGGAAAACACACTTCGAGCTGAAGTCGAACGCTCACTAAGCCGCTATTTTGAGAATATCGAAGATGAGCCAGTTACCAATCTTCACCACATGGTTATTTCAGAAGTAGAGGCCCCCTTGATTGGGGCAGTAATGGGTTATTGCGGTAACAATCAAAGCAAGGCATCTATCATGCTTGGTTTGAACCGTGGTACGCTACGCACCAAGTTAAAGCTATACGGTTTACTGTAAATTCCATCGATCGGTCCTCTACATTTAGTCTTCGCTAAACCCATCTAAGCCATTCGACTTAAGTGATTAGCAGAAATCTAGATAATCGGTTTTGCATCAACCCCAACTACGCCCATAAGCAAAAGATAGCCCTATGACAACAGAAAAATCTGCTGCCATTCGTCGTGCATTGATTAGCGTCTCCGACAAGACTGGCATTGTTCCCTTCGCAAAAGCTCTTCATAAACTTAACATCGAGATACTCTCCACTGGGGGCACCTATAAGCTGCTCACGCAGGAGAATATTCCAGCTATAGAAATTTCGGCATACACCGGCTTTCCAGAAATGATGGACGGCAGGGTTAAGACTCTGCATCCCAAGATCCATGGTGGCATCCTGGCTCGCCGCGACAAGGATCAAGCGGTAATGGAGGAGCATGACATACCTCCGATCGATCTGGTGATAGTCAATCTCTATCCTTTCGAAG
>JAESQI010000005.1 GCA_016765255.1 Robiginitomaculum sp.
AAGGCAATGATCATGCCGGCCAGCAATACTGCCGACACCGGCGCCGCGACGGCAAGGCCAAAGACCACAGTGAGCCAAAGAGCGTAACAGGCTACAATCAATGCGAATGTTCCGGCTCTGCTTCTGATTGCAATTGCGTGATCATCGTTCGTGCTCGTTTCAGTGAATCTTGATGAAGCTTGCAGAATTTTTGTACCTTACTGTCAGCCGAACCTGCGCCTGAAGTTGCTGAGACTATATTCGCTGTCAAAGCCCGCTGCTGCCACGACAAGTCATCCAGATAAGTTTCTCGAGCCAGGGCCTGCCAGTTACTAGTAACGTGCAATTGATTAATCATCTTGCCAAGCCAGTTTAACTGAAGCTCTTCACCAATGGCGTAATAAACCTCTACAATCACCGCAAGCTTTTCTCCAGTCTCATGACTAACCTGAATAAAGCTGGTTGCTGGAAACAAGAACTCGCTTTGCGTTAAATTAGTTGCCAGTTGTTCTGGCACCTGGTTATCCAATAGCTCCTGTCGTTTTTGCGCAAACATGGATACAAAATCAGCTGGTAGTTTTGCTGGCAACATCTTGCGAACCGCTTCAATGTCAGATAAAAACATTTTATTCGCCGATTCAAATTCGAGTTTAATGCTCTTGTTGCGCAACAACCAACGCGTAGCACGACGCAGCAATCGTGTAAGCCTGGTCATCATTATGTCTTGAGTGCTTGCCGATATCTTATAGTCAAGGGCTTCAATCTGGCTCCAGTATTTCGGAATCTGAAATACGTCACGCGCTATCAATGCCGCCTTCACAACTTCCCCAGGGGACGCGCCAGTTGAATCTACCATGCGATAAATAAAACTTGGTCCTACCAAGTTAACCAGCGAATTCGCTAACTGCGTGGATACCAGTTCGCGTCGTAATGGATGCTTTAACACCTGATGAGAGTAGCGCTTCTTTAATTTGGCAGGGAACGCATCGAACAGATTATCCTGAAGGTATTCGTCGTCAATATAATCAGCTACTACTAACTCCTGTTTCAGATGCATTTTCATATAAGAAGTCAGCACAGATATTTCAGGGCGAGTAAGATGTTGCTGCTTGGCTGAACGTTCTTCCATCTGCTCCTGGCTTGGGAGAAATTCTAGCTCACGTACCAGGCCTGCATTGTTTTCCAGATATACAATTAAATCAGCGTACTCTTTATTTCTAAATATCATTTCAGAGTGAGCAAGCCCAATCGCCTGCACCTGAGAATAATTATTCCTTAGCACCAACGTCGAAACGTCTTCAGTCATGCTTTCTAGCAATTGATTACGCTTCTTTTCAGAAAACCCTTTTTCCTGAGAAAGTTCGTTAAGCAATATCTTTATGTTAACTTCGTGATCCGAACAATCCACACCTGCTGAGTTATCAATAAAGTCTGTTAAGGACACGCCGCCAGACATGGCATATTCAATTCGACCCAATTGGGTAAACCCGAGGTTTCCACCCTCCCCGATAACCTTGCATTGCAAATCTTTGCCATTCACTCGAAGATTATCGTTAGCTTTATCTCCGACCTCGGCATGGTTCTCAGCGGAAGATTTTGCGTAGGTTCCAATTCCGCCGTTCCACAACAGATCCACCGGACTGGTTAATACTTTCGAAATCAGCTGATCGGGTGTTAATTCATTTTGTTTGATTTGAAAAAGAGATTTCATCTGCGGCGATATAGAAATTGACTTCGCCTTGCGAGAAAAGATTCCTCCGCCTTTTGAAATTAAAGCCTCATCATAATCAGACCAGGATGAACCTATTTTCTTAAACAACTTTGCGCGTTCTTTGAAGCTACGAGCCGAGTCTGGAGTTGGATCAATAAAAATATGTAAATGATTAAAAGCGGCCACCAGACAGATATGTCTGGAAAGCAACATGCCGTTACCAAACACATCACCAGACATGTCACCTATACCAACAACGCTAAAGTCCTGCTTTTGAACATCGACGCCCATTTCCCTGAAATGTCGCTGTACCGAAACCCAGGCTCCCTTAGCAGTAATACCCATCTGTTTATGGTCGTAGCCATTGCTTCCTCCTGATGCAAAGCCATCCCCCAGCCAAAACCCATAATCATCTGCAATGCCATTGGCAATATCAGAAAATGTGGCCGTGCCTTTGTCGGCGGCAACTACCAGGTAAGGATCGTCTTCGTCGCAGCGTACAACCTGCTTCGGCGGCACAAGCTTGCCGTCTACAATGTTGTCTGTAATATCCAGCAAGCCTTTGATGAATGTCTTATAGCATTCAATGCCAAGCCTCATAAAATCTTCGCGACTAGCAGAAGCAGGCTCTTCTTTTATAACAAAGCCTCCCTTTGCTCCTACGGGAACAATCACCGAGTTTTTAACTTGCTGCGCCTTTACCAAGCCAAGCACTTCGGTACGATAATCTTCACGCCTGTCGGACCAACGCAGTCCACCGCGAGCGACTTTACCCCCGCGCAAATGGACGCCCTCTATACGGCGAGAAAAAACGTATATTTCAAATTTCGGGCTTGGTAAAGGCATTCCCTGAACGCCTTCGGGATTAAGCTTAAATGAAACATATTCTTTAGCTTTGCCTCTAATAGAATCAAGCTGAAAGTAATTGGTGCGCAGCGTGGAATCAATGAGGTTAAGATATGAACGAAGAACACTATCTTCTGAGAGAATAGTTACGTTATCAATTGCTGCGACAAGGGCCGCTCTGGTTTTACTAGTAGACTTTATTTTAACTGCTGAATTAGCAGGGTCGAATTTTTCATTAAAGTATTGAACCAACAATCTACAAAGCTCGCCATGATTAGACAGCGTTTGTGCAATGTATGCGACACTGTAGCCAAACTTTATTTGTTTCAAATAGGATGCGTATGCTCTCAATAGAGATGCATCTCTCCAGACTATTTCAGCGGTAGTTACTAACTCATTGAATTTATCGTCATCTACCTGACGAGTCCAGATAGCAGTAAAGGCATCCTCGAATACTTTTTTACTATTAGCCGTAAACGAGCCGGTTGCATTTTTTCGATACAGTGAAAAATCGTGCAACCAGACTCTATCCTTACTGTTTAATTGCAAACTAAAAGTTTTCTCACCTATGATATTCAGCCCCAGATTTTCTAATATTGGCGCGACATCTGACAAAAACAACTGATCTGAATAACTGAAAACTTTAAAACTAAACTCTGCACCCACTTCTGAGTAACAGGTACTAAGGTTGACAACAACCTGCTGCGTTAATGCCACCTGCTCCATATCACTAATATCTTGTACTGCGGCGGATGCGTTGTAGTGCTCCTTGTATGCCACAGTAAAGCAATTCGCATACGCTGCGAATAATTCGCTCGCCCGTGAATCAATGTGCTCGGCCCGCAACTCA
>JAESQI010000378.1 GCA_016765255.1 Robiginitomaculum sp.
CCGGTGCGAAGGAACCCATCGTAATGATGGCCCATCTTGATGTGGTGACCGCAGAGCGTGCCGACTGGAATCTCGATCCCTTCGTACTTAATGAGGATGATGAGTATTACTATGGCCGTGGCACCATCGACGACAAGGCCATGGGCGCGATCTTCATCGCGAACCTGATACGCTTCAAACGAGAGGGCTATGTTCCAGATAGGGACTTTGTCGTGGCACTAACTTCCGACGAAGAGAGCGGTGGCAGCAATGGCATTGGTTGGCTCTTGGAGAATCATCCCGGGTTGATACAAGGCGCGCTTGCAATCAACGAAGGAGGCTATGGTCTCCTGCAAGATGGTCAGCCATTAGCGAACACCATTCAAATTGCCGAAAAAATCTATGCCACGTTCCGAGTAACTGCGAAAAACCCTGGCGGGCATTCCTCATTACCCAGAGACGACAATGCCATTTATGACCTAGCCGAGGCGCTGCTAAATATTCGTGATTTCAAATTCCCTGTCGAGTTGAATGATGTGATGCGCGTTAGCTTTCAGCGTCAAGCGGAGATCAACACGGGTGAACGCGCTGCAGACTTTCGCGCGTTGCTTGAAACTCCTATTCCACAAGACTCCCTAGATAGATTGAGCGCAGAAGCAGCAATCAATGCGCAGCTGCGTACCACAGCCGTAGCAACGCTGTTAGAGGGAGGCCATGCGCCGAATGCATTGCCCCAGAGCGCAGTCGCGAACGTGAACGTGCGCATGCTGCCCGGATCCGACCCGCAGGAGGTTTTGGCGACATTGATTGCGGTAGTAGATAATCCAGATCTCTTAGTGGAGTATCGCGGCGGTGGTTCCATCACCGATCCCTCTCCTTTGTCTGAAGAAATCATGTCGGCGGTGGAAACTGTCACTGAGGCAATGTGGCCCGGCACCACGGTAATGCCGACCATGTCGACAGGCGCAACCGATGGTGCACGCATGCGGCGCGCCGGGATTCCTACTTATGGTACTTCGGGATTGTTCGTGGATCGCAATGACATGAGAATCCACGGTCAGGATGAAAGGTTGCTGAAGGAATCTTTGTACGGTGGTTACGAATTCCTGTACAGCTTGGCGAAGGAGTTAAGTGAGTAGAGTTAGTTGTTAGCATTCTCTGGCAGCGGTGATGGGTTCTCGAGTTCCACGACTTGTTCAATCGCCACTGTTTTGTGGAATTTTACTAGCTGCGTGAGTTCCGGAATGCAGGAGCCGCACTTCGTGCCGCACTGTAGCCACACTCCTAGTTGGCTAGCATCGGTACAGCCAGACTGAATGGCATTGATGATCTGATTCTCACCGACCTCGAAGCAGCTACAGATAAGCTTGCCCGTGTCCTCGGGATCAGTCTCATCACTGGCCAACATCTGCAAGTTGTGGGGGTGCTGTGCTTCGCCCAAATTCTTTCCAAGCCAATTTGGTGGAGGCAAGGATTGGAGAGATTGAGCGAGAAAAATTTCCGCGCAGATTTTATCCTCTAAAAAGCAGGCAATCCTGAAATTTTGCTGCTCTTCATCGCTGAATTCAATCTTGTGAGTATGAGGGAATTCTTTTTTCAGCCACGACTGCAGTTCCCAGACTTTTGGGTTATCACTCATCATTCCTGCCAAATAGCGATAGCCATTCTGCAGAGGCACTTTGTGCCAGTAATCGAATTGATGCATGGAAATTTCGTGAGTGGAAGCGAAACTCACCCAGCGCTGCATCACTATAGGCTTAACAGCAACCGCTTCCAGCTTACTCTCGGGTTGGCCGGAGATTGGGTCAACGCGGGGGCTAATTAGCTCGCTAACTCCAGCCTTGTTCGCGAATTGTCGGTTCCAGTGTATAGGTACGAATACTTCACCCCGCCTGACTCCCTCACTAAATTGAATTGGAACCAGAAGACGTCCGTTCACGCTGCTTACCTCAACTAGGTCACCCGGCTCGACACCCAACTCGGCACAACACGTAGGATTGAGTTGGGCGAAGGGACTGTCGAAGTGAGCGAGCAACTTGGGAGCGAGGCCGGTGCGAGTCATCGTATGCCACTGGTCACGCAGACGACCGGTATTGAGAAGAAAAGGGAATTCCTCACTCTTAGTGACTGTTGGCAATAGAGCCTCGATTGGTATCAGTTTCGCCCTGCCAGTGTCGGTATAGAATTTGTAGTCACTGAAAAGACGGGGGGTGCCGTTAGGGCTTGCTTCGGTCACTGGCCATTGCAGTGGCTGCAGTGAGTCATACTCGTCCTGACTCAGGTTCTTCAGCTTGCCAATATTAAAGGCGCGTTCTCCGCCATTCTCAAACTCCGACAAGGCGGCGTGCTCGACGAATATGTCACGCGCGGTGCGGTAGTCGAAGGCAGCGCTAAAACCCATCAACCTAGCGACATCGCGGATGATCTGCCAATCGTGTCGTGAATCGGCGGTCGCGGGGAATAGCCTCCGTTGACGAGAAATAGTGCGTTCCGAATTTGTTACCGTGCCGTCTTTCTCGCTCCATCCCGTCGCTGGCAGCAAGACGTCAGCGTAGGCGTTGGTGTCTGTATTACGGACACAGTCGGAAACAACCACTAGCTCACAGGCATCCAGCGCCTCTCTGACTCGCGCTGACTGCGGTAGGCTGACAACGGGGTTCGTCGCCATTATCCACACCGCCTTAATCTTGCCTTTAGCAATCTCGTTAAAGAGGTCTACCGCCTTGAAGCCAGGCTCTGTCGCCATGTTCTTGGCTTGCCAGAATCGCCCCACACGCTCCACTGTTTCGGGCGTGTAGTCCATGTGCGCGGCCAATTGATTCGCGAGGCCACCGACCTCTCTGCCCCCCATGGCATTCGGTTGTCCGGTAATGGAGAAGGGACCCATGCCCGGTTTACCGATTCGGCCCGTTAGTAGGTGGCAGTTAATGATCGCATTGCACTTGTCGGTTCCTGTGGCGGATTGATTCACGCCTTGAGAATAGAAACTGACTACCTTTTCTGTGCTAGCAAATACCTCATAGAATTTGAGCAGTTGTTCCTCGTCTACTCCAGTCTTATCCGCCACCACATCGATCTCGCAATGCGCAGCCGCCGCAAGAGTCTCTGCTAAACCTTCGCAGTGCTGGTCGATGAAGGACTCATTCAGAGAGTCATCTTTCTCCAAATAGCGAATCAGTCCGCTGAAAAGAAAGGCATCGCTGCCTGGTTCCAGCTGAAGATGGATATCGGCAATCTCGCACGTCGCTGTCTCTCTCGGGTCGATCACTACAACTTGCATATTCGGCCGCGCCTTTTTGGCGGCACTTATGCGCTGATAAAGCACGGGGTGAGTCCACGCGGCGTTAGAGCCTACAAATATCAATAGATCGCAGAGTTCTAGATCTGCGTAGTTACAGGGCATGACGTCTGCCCCGAGTGCGCGCTTGTAGCTCGCTACTGCCGATGCCATACAGAGCCTTGAATTTGTATCGACGTTGGGCGAACCGATGAATCCCTTCATCAACTTGTTCGCTACATAGTAGTCCTCGGTCAACAGCTGGCCCGATAGATAGAAGGCGACGGAATCCGGTCCGTGTTCAGAGATGATGCTATTGAATCCTTCGGCCACCTTGGCTAGCGCCTCATCCCACTCCACGCGATTTCCGCGAACCTCAGGATATAACAATCGATTCGTGGTGGAGATGGTGTCGGGCAGAGCATTGCCTTTGACACATAGACGACCTAAATTAGCAGTGTGTTCCTCACTGCCTGATACTTCTAATTTTTTCTCAACATTGAATTTCGCATCGATTCCGCAGCCTACACCGCAGTAAGGGCAAGTCGTCTTCGTGCAAGGTCGGCTGGCGTTATTCATGAGAGATAAATTTGTTGAGAGCTGTTCATTTAGCAAAGTAGGAGTACATCTTCTCCATCTAAGACAAGTTCGAAGGTTCTAACAGCGAGCTCTTCCTGTTCAAGGCACTGACCGTGGATGAGACTGAAATGCTGCTTATACAAAGGCGAGGCAACCACTAGCTCATTGCCTATGTCACCCACGATGCCACGGGATAGCACATTGGCTTTGCCGATGGGGTCCCAGTTTGAAATTCCGTAGACGCTAGGGTTTTCTTCGGGCAGGTAGAACACCGCAATCTGTGCGTCACCAAACAATACGCAGATCCCGCTATTGGCTATAAGATCTTCTTTGCTGCAGATGTAGGCAGTTTTACGGCTCTCAGAACTAACGTACTTCGTTTGATTCATTTAGATAGTCCAGTTAATACTGAATGATTCGAATTTTGGGGAAAGCTAAGAAACGAGCTCGAGGCTCTCGCGCTCGGCGTCTTGTGCCGGGCGCTTCTGCCCACGTTCTTGCACGAAAACGACACGACTGTCTGCTGCGTCGCTGTTGGCAAACTGTCAGAATCGCTTCAATTTCTC
>JAESQI010000379.1 GCA_016765255.1 Robiginitomaculum sp.
ATCGGGGCGGGTAAACCTATTTCTGACCTTTGATCAATCAAGATGGCGAGGTCCTGGATTTCCTGTTTCAACCGAAAAGAAACACACGAGCGTCGCTAAAACTGATGCGAAGACTTCTTAAGCATCAAGAGATTGCGCCGAAAACGATTGTCACAGACAGATGGAAAGCCCATGCGGAGGCGTCCCGCAAACTGGGGCTGGCATGGAACCATCATCAGGCCAAATGGAAGAATAATCGGATTGAAGGGTCACATGTTCGGATCCGCAAGCGAGAGCGGATGATGAAGGGATTCAGATCGTCTGGCTCAGCTCAACGGTTTCTCTCAATCCACGCAGCATTCTACAATCACTTGAATATCCGCAGGCATCTGGTTTCTGCCATCGAACATCACACGAAGCGCAATCAAGCGTTTGCGTTGTGGCGCGAAATGAATGTTGCATAGACAAAGTGACAACGGTCTTTGCGCACCTGAAGTTCGAATGTGTAACAAAGCCGTCCGACTATAGTTTTTGATGGAGACAAGGGGGAGTCACTTGTCAATCATACTGCTTCTCTTGGTTTTCCGTCTTAATCTGAGCTTCCGTTGCCGATTGAGAAACTCATGCTTCGCAGCCGGACGCCTCACTCTCCGATCAATGGCATCCTTGAGCCTAGCGGGTAGAGCCAGCGCTGCCGGAGTCACAATCAAGGTAAGTACTGTCGAAAAGCCGAGACCAAATACAATTGCAGTCGACATTGGTTTCCAAGTGTAACTTGTTGGTGAGCCGTAGCTGAACGTGCCGGAAAAAGGATCAAGGCTTATCTGCAGAACCATGGGCATGAGGCCGACCATTGTCGTGATGGTGGTGAGCAGAATAGGCCTCAGCCGTTGCGCTCCCGCCTGAACAATGGCGGAGGTGGGATCTGTGCCAACATGCAAAAGCTTCTGATAGGTGTCGATGAGCACAATATTATTGTTCACGACGATACCTGCAAGCGCAATGATGCCGGTTCCGGTCAGGATGACCGAGAACGGTTGCGCGGTTGCCAGCATGCCGATCAGCACACCTGCGGTGGACATGACAACAGCGGAGAGGATCAGCATGGATTGGTAGAAACTGTTGAATTGGGTAAGCAAGATTATCGCCATCAGGAATAATGCTCCAATGAAGGCCTTGCCAAGGAACCCAGACGATTCCGTCTGCAACCGATCCTCTCCACCGAACTGAGATGAGACCCCTTCGGGGAGCCTGCTCGCTTCAGCGAGCCAAACTTTTAGCTCGTTCACCTTGTCATTGGCCAGAACGCCGTCCATTGCATTAGCACGCACTTTGATGATCCAGAGCCCATTGCGACGTTCCAGCGTACTGATCCGTGGTCGTGCTTCACGGCTGACAAAATTTGTTATGGGCACAAGGCCATGTTCCGTTAACACACGCAGTGTGTCGAGTTGTGAGATACCCCTCTCGTCGGCCTCCAGACGCATGCGAATATCAAGCTCATAGTCTGTATCGTCCGGTCGGTATTCTCCGATTTTGAGGCCATTGGTGACCAACTGCACCGTAGCACCAATCATCAGCACGTTGGCACCGAAGCGTTTCGCTTGTGCGCGGTCCACATCAATCACCCATTCCAGTCCGGGGAGAGCGCCTGTATCGTCTATGTCGACCAAACCGGCCATCTCGTTTTCCATGAAGTTGCGCACGTTGGCGGCGGCTTCCGCCAGCAGTGTGCGGTCAGCTGTCAGCAATTCCACGACAACATCCTTGTCCCTGCCCAGGGATTGGACAAAAGGGTTGATCTCCACGTGAACGCCAGGAAAAGCTTCAGCAGCTCTTCGAATGTCAGAGAAAATATCAGTGACCGGGCGACGCCCCCTCCAGTCGGCAACATTCATATACATCTCGCCTATCGTGTCGCGCGGCATATTGTCGAAAGGATTGTTGTTAGAGGAGGGACCCGCGTAGGAGAACAAGCGCTCAACTCCTTCAATGGCAAGGATCGCCTGTTCAACGTTAGCGACCAGCGCTCGGGCAGACCCTGCCGCGTGATTGCCGCGTGCGGTGACAATAATCTGTGCGCCGGGTGGTTCCTCTTGCGAGATCAGGATCACCCCATAATTGAGGCGACCATAGGCCGCGAATACCACGACAAGCAGGAGAACAGCCCCGACAATGATCGAGATGGGCCGCGCAACTGCCCATGTCAGCAGCCGGGTATAAAGTGCTGCAAGCGGCTGGATTTCATCGGCCCGCTCTGCAACTGCGTCCACCAGTGGATCAAGGGCGCGATCAATATCATCACTTCCACCCTGCCGCCAGCCAAGCTGGGTTGCGAGTGCCGGCAGAAAAAAAACCGCCACCAGCAACGAGCTGGAGAGTGTCAATATAAGAGTAATCGGCAAGAACCGCATATAGTCACCGGTAATTCCCGGCCAGAGCAGTAACGGAAGGAACGCGGCGAGTGTTGTCAGCGTCGAGGAAATGATGGGCCAGAACATTCGGGTCGCCGCAGCGCCATAAGCAGTCCGCCGATCAAAGCCCTGAGCGATCTTGCGGTCCGCATATTCAACAACGACAATGGCCCCATCCACCAGCATGCCCACAGCGACAATGAGGCCAAACATCACCATCATATTGGCTGTCATGCCAAGTGCGGTCATGGCAAGAAAGGCGATCAAAAATGAGGTCGGAATGGCAATGCCAATAAGCAATGCAGACCGCCAACCAAGCGTTAGCACGACAAGCAGCATAACCAGAAGAATGGCATTCACGACATTGGCCTGCAGGTCAGATAGAATATCGTGTACGCGCTCGCTTTCGTCATAGGTGACGTGAACCGAGACATTGACGGGCCAGTCGGCTGTTTCGTCTGCCACCACAGAAAGAATGGCTTTGGATGTATCGAGAATGTTTTCCCCGATACGTTTTGAGATGGCAATACCGATTGCCGCTTCTCCGTTATAGGTGGCATATCCCTCACGATCGGCAAACGTACGGTGGATGTCGGCAATATCGCCAAGTGTGATGACCGCTTCGCCGTTAGTTACAATTGCGATGGCGCCCAGATCATTTGCGTCTTCAATCAGACCCGGTACTTTGAGAGCGAACCGGCCATGGGTGTCTGAGAGCACGCCTGCCGCCACCAGGCGATTGTTGAGAGTGATGCTTCGCACGAGGTTGGTAATGTCGATCCTGTAGGCTTCGAGACGAGCCTGATCTATCGAGACTTCGAGAAGCTCGAAACGCTGGCCATACATGTCAGCGGAAAGGACGGGGGGGATCTTTTCGATTTCGTCTTTGAGTTCCCGCGCGAGCCGGGTCAGCGTCCGCTCCGGCACCGTGCCCGCAACAGCAAGGCGCAACACAGCCCCTGTGGCAGTATTAAATTCAGAGATGCGGGGTTCTTCTGTGTCGTCTGGAAACTCAACCCGGGCTGTATCCACCTTTTCGCGAACGTCGACCAGCGCTTCATCCATGTCCACAGACGGTGAAAATTCGAGGATCACAGCAACCATGCTTTCAACCGCAAAAACTTGCATGTTGACGAGCCCCTCGAGTCCTAGAAGTTGGTGTTCTAACGGGCGACCGAGCAAGCGTTCGGCGTCCTCCGGTGACGTACCTATATGGACCACATTGACCATGATAAAGGGAATCTGTACATCCGGATCACCATCTTTCGGGATGCTGATATACGCTGCAAGGCCTGTGGCGAGCGCAACGAAAAGGATCAGAAGTGTGGTCCGCGACCGTGCAAGGGCAGCTTGGACGAGCGGGTTCATGAGACGACAACCTCCAAGTCAGGTGCCACTCTCCCTCATCCATACGGGGCACCTACAGTGCAGTACAAAAATAAAACAGTTGTTTCGGAAAGGGTCAAGTAGATGATTGCGCAAAGGTCAGACTCAGTCCGGCTTTGTCACAAACTCAGCCTCATTTGTCATTTCGATGGGTTTAAGATAGCTGGGTGACTTAGACCAGCTATCGCAACCTCCACTTTCCTTCTTCAATTGTTCAGCAAACGGTCTGGCTTTATGTCCGCTTCAATCTCAGTCTGCGTGAGGTTGAAGCGCTGCTTGCAGCGCGAGGCGTTACAGTCTCATACGAGACCATCCGTAGGTGGGGTGCTCGCTTTGGACCACTGATAGCTAAGCGGTTGAGAAGATTGCGCGGCCACCTCACCCCCAATCGCATCTAGATGAAATGTACGTCTCCATAGAGCTGTTGTCGGACGCACTTGCGGCCAGAGTCAAATATCTCGATATCTGGTACACAATGATGTCCCATAAGTTATGTAAGTTATTGAATTAATTGAAAGAACTGGATCGGGTGAAGCGTCCGTCTGGCTCCACCAAACCGTCGCAGGCGACCAGTCGTTCGTCGACCTTCTCTTCGTCCGCAATCTCCTTGTAGCTCAATCCTGTTTTCATTTGGTCAAGCCACATGTGAGCACGTGCGATCAGTTTGATCAGAGATGTATCAACGCTGGTAGGATCGTTTGAACTCTCGCTCCGGACGATGAGCTTCTTGCCGTGGCCACATCGTTTGAGTTGGGTCTGAAGCGTGATGATGTGCGGTGGATGATCAGATGCTCCATCTGTCGGCTTCGCTCTTTGCTCATTGGACAGGAAGGCTTTGAGATCACCCG
>JAESQI010000380.1 GCA_016765255.1 Robiginitomaculum sp.
CGGGGAATTTGGCGGCTTTGAGGAACGCGCCAGCTATATGGCAAAAATCGCTCATGAGGGGCTGGCGACAATCGAAGTGGGGGACGACGATCAGTTTCGCCGCCTGATTAAACGTGTTCCCCATGGCGTGGTTTTGGTTATTGCACCATGGAACTACCCTTATATGACGGCGATCAACACGGTGGCCCCGGCGCTCATCGCGGGCAATGCTGTGGTGTTAAAACACGCCACCCAAACCCTGTTGGTGGGCGAGCGCATGGTGGCAGCATTCCACAGTGCGGGCATTCCAAAAGACGTTTTTCAAAATGTTTTCCTTGATCATCAAACCACCTCCGATCTGATTGCTGCCAAAAGCTTTGGTTTTGTTAATTTTACCGGCTCTGTTGGCGGTGGGGTGGCCATGGAAAAAGCTGCCGCTATTCGCGCTAGCCACGGGCAGAGCTATATCCTCGCCTCCGACACCATTGTCGCGCTGGGCAAGCGTATCCTGGGCAAGGCGGCAACACCGGCAGAGGCCCATAAATACCTCAGCCTGCTGTCCGGACGCCGGCACCGGGTCTACACCGGCATCGCCCTGATCACTCCGGAGGGAAAATGCACGTCCCGGGTAGTCGTCACCACCGTCATCTTCAAACGATTGTCCGCGACCGATCTTGAGAGCTATCTCAGCCATGATGAATGGCAGGGCAAGGCCGGGGCCTATGCCATCCAGGGCTTTGCGGCCCGCTTTATCAAGGGCATCAACGGCTCCTACAGCAATGTGGTCGGCCTGCCTTTGTTCGAAACCACCAACATGCTGCAAGGAAATGGCTATGTCATCTGAGATTCTGATTAATTCGGCCATCGGCGAAACCCGCCTCGCCCATATGGAACAGGGACAACCGGTTGAAATCCGCCTGTTCCGGGACCATGAGCCCAGCCTGACCGGCGCGATCTATTATGGCCGCGTTACCTCCCTGAGCTCTGAATTTCAAGCGGCCTTCATTGATCTGGGCAATGGCCTGACCGGATTTCTGCCGCTGAACCTGCTGCCCAAACGTCCCGGTGGTAAACCGAAGGACCTGACCGGCCTGCTGACTGAAGGCCAGAAGATCATCGTTCAGGTGACCGCCGATGCCACCGGCGACAAATCGGTGAAACTGACCGGCCGGATCGAAGTGGTCAGTTCCGCCCTGATCCTGCATCCCTTCCGCGAAGGCGCCTTTATATCCAGCCGAATCAAAAACCCGGATCGCCGTGAAGCGTTAAAAAGCTTTGCCAGCACCCTTAACCTGAGAGGCATGGGCCTGACGCTGCGGACAGAAGCCCAGAGCCTGACCAATGATGAGATTAAAAAGACCGCCCAGCACCTGATCCGTCACTGGCTTCAGGCGGTGGACAACCGGGACCGGAAGAAGGTTCCCTTCCTGCTGTCTCAGGGGCCGGAGAGCCTGCTGCAGATCCTCAGGGAATTTGGCAGCACCAAACATGACAAGATGATTTTTGACCGGCCCGCCGCCCTGAAGAACGCCCAAGGCTGGGCCCGGGAATTTGCCCCCGACCTGCTCAGCCGCATGGAACTGCATCCGGGCAAAACGCCCCTGTTTGAGCATTACGGGGTTGAGGAAGACCTGGACCGCCTGTTTGACAAAAAGATCCCCCTGCCCTCTGGCGCCTGGATCACCATCGAACAGACCGAAGCCATGGTCACCGTTGATGTCAATATGGGCAATGCCCGGCTGAGCAATGACCCCATGAAACAGCGGCTGAACATAAATTTCTCCGCCGCCCGGGAGATTTTCCGCCAGATTCGCCTGCGCGGCATCAGCGGCCTGATCGTCATCGACTTCATCAATATTTCTGGCAAATCAATCGTCACCAACCTGCTGGCGGTGATCGACAACCTGATTCAGGAGGACCCGGTTCAGGTCCAGCGCAGTAACCTGTCGGCCTTTGGCCTGCTGGAACTGGCGCGCAAGGGTGGGCCCCGTCCCCTGGGTCGGCAGATGCTGGCCGCCACGGCCCCCCAAGCGACCATTGAGACCGCGGCCCTGGCCCTATTGCGTCAGGCGGAACGGGACGCAGCGGCGAAACCCGGCATCCCGCTGATCGTGAGTGCGTCTCCCCAGGTCACCACCTGGCTGAAGACCCAGCCCCAGCTGTTGACCGCCTTTACCCGGCGCACGGGCAGCAAACTCGACCTGAAAGAGACCTGAGCCATGACAGCGACCTCCCCCACGTCCCTTTGCCCAATTTGTGAGAAAAAACCGGAAGCGGCCAAATATCGGCCCTTCTGTTCTGCCCGCTGTGCTGATGTAGATCTGGGCCGGTGGCTCAAAGGGAATTACGTGATTCCCGGCGAGAAAGCGGATGTGCCGGAGCAAGGCCAGGACGAGATAGAGTAAACACTTGATTAGTGGTAGAAAACAGCGGTTTTCAGCCCGACCGTATTTTTTTTAAACGAGTGCTGGACAGACCCCGACTTTTTTTCTATAACCCACCCAGCCATTCAGGTGGCCCCCTATACAGACCCCGATGCCCGGGTAGCTCAGGGGTAGAGCAGCGGATTGAAAATCCGCGTGTCGGTGGTTCAAATCCGCCCCCGGGCACCACTACTTTTTCCTCACATAACAGATAGTTAGCCTGATAAATCAGACCCGTGTATTTATGCGTATTTTCCGCTAGGTAGCACGGTGAAGAAATCGATGCAGCAGATGCGCCCCATAGAGGGATTAATGATTTTTGTCTGTTGCTGGTTTCGTTAGCTGCCTTTCGATAATGATATTACGGAACCTTTCCCCTCCCAATCATCCGGATCATCGCCTCGGCAGAAATGAGTGACATACCCCCGCTTACAGTCATGCAGCATTGTGATTACTACTTATGATTTCATGTCGTAACTTTTAATTAACAATGCGTGTAGTAAAGTCGCTTTAAGAACTGGTCATAATAATTGGGGGATATTATACGGATGCTAAAGGTCGGAAAATCATCAGAATCCTTGTCTCAGCATGAGCAAGATCAATCAGACATTAAGAATACG
>JAESQI010000381.1 GCA_016765255.1 Robiginitomaculum sp.
CGCTCGTTGCCCGGAATGGTGCGCGACGAAAAAATGACCATATCGCCTTCATTCAGCGTCACATCTCGATGCTGATCTGCTGCAATACGCGCTAACGCGGCACGCGCCTCGCCCTGAGAGCCCGTACACAAGATCAACGTTTTATCGCGCGGCAGACTTCCGCAATGTTCTTCGGATATAAACGGTGGAATATCACGCAGATATCCGCACTCCTTAGCTGCCGCCACAACACGGTGCATAGACCGCCCTGCAGCAATCACATGTCGGTCTGCCGCTTTTGCAGCCATGGCGATAGAATGAATGCGGGCAACGTTTGAGGCAAACCCGGTAATCGCTACACGTTTTTTGGCAGATTTCACGATTTTCGCTAAAGAGCGCGCCACTTCGCCTTCCGTGGGAGATTGGCCATCGCGCAACACATTGGTTGAATCACAGATAAGCGCCATCACGCCTTCATCGCCCAACTCTTTGAGACGCTGCGTATCAACGCCTTCGCCCACCACCGGTTCATCATCCAGTTTCCAGTCGCCTGAATGGGAGCTCGATACGGGCTTCCTTGGTTCGTTTACCGACCTCGACGAAATGGACGGCGCAAACTACGCCCGAAAAACTTTTGCAAGTCAAACGCTAACCAAGGACGCCCCTAATAATCGATCGGAGTTTGACGCCGACGACATCACCTATACCGCGCTTGGTGCTGGCACTAGACAAGTTGCCGGAGCATTGATTTATCTCCACGTCACTAACGACGCTGATTCCCCGGCGATTGCCTACATCGACGACGGCGGCTTTCCGATCATCGCAAACGGTGGCGACGTAACCATCCAATGGAACGGCGAAGGAATTCTCCATTTCGGATAGGTTGAAAGATGGTCGACGTAAAGATACCCGAGCTCGATCCAAAGGTTGGAGTCGTTGCCGAGAATGAACTCTTCGAAGGGACAGATCCGCTCAATATAAGCGAGGACCCTCTCGGTAAATCGCTCAAATATAAACGCTCTCAGATTGCCAGGAGTGCCGCCGAGGTTGCAGCCATGGCCGCCGTCGTTGCCAACACGGCAAAGGTTACGGCCAACACCGCCAACGTCGACGCCGCGGGAGCGGTCATGGAGGCGGACACGTCGACCGCGCCGATGGCGTTTGTTATCGACGAGGACAATATGGTTTCGGATTCGCCTACCAAGGTGCCGACCCAACAGTCCGTCAAGGCCTACACGGATGCAGAGATCGCAGCGGCCATCGTTAGTTCCGTTACCTTCAAGGGAAGCTACGACGCAGCGACAAACACCCCGGACCTAGACACCGCGCCAACAGGCGTCCTAACGGGAGATATGTATGCCGTGACGGTGGCCGGAAACTTCTTCACGGTCGGCGTCGAGGTCGGCGACGTTTTAATTGCCGAGGCCGATAGCGCGACGCTTGAGTCTCAATGGACGATTCTTAATAAAAACCTCGACGCGGCTTCCATAAAGGCCTCCTATGAAAGCAATGCGGACACGAACGCATTCACGGATTCGGAACAGTCCGAGGTAGCTGCCAACACCGCAAAGCTAACAGCCAACACCGCCAACGTCGACGCGGCGGGTGCGGTTATGGAGACCGATGCCTCGACCGCACCGATGGCGTTCGTTATCGACGAGGACAATATGGCTTCGGATTCGCCTACCAAGGTGCCGACCCAGCAATCCGTAAAGGCTTACACGGACGCAGAGATCGCGGCGGCCATCGTTAGTTCCGTGACCTTCAAGGGAAGCTACGACGCAGCGACAAACACCCCGGACCTAGACACCGCGCCTAGCGGGGTACTTGCCGGCGATATGTACGCCGTGACGGTGGCCGGAAACTTCTTCACGATTGCCGTCGAGATTGGAGACGTTTTAATTGCCGAGATTGATAGCGCAACGCTTGAAGCCGATTGGACGGTTGTAAACAAAAACCTCGACGCCGCCTCCATAAAGACGTCCTACGAAAGCAACGCGGACACGAACGCATTCACGGATTCGGAACAGTCCGCGGTAGCGGCCAACACCGCAGCAGCGTCAAAAGTCAAGGTAAGTAGCAACGACACCACTCCGGGAGACTTAGAGGCAAAGATCGTCGGGGGCGACGGGATAATTCGAAGCACCCTAAACGAGGGCGGGAATGAATCACTGCAATTGCAGCTTGGGCCACACTTTATTGCCCTTGCTTCGACCGGACTTTACTCCGGATGCTTATTAAGTATTGGAGGGCCGACAGGAACCTTCAGCATGGCCGTCGGCAAGAGCCTTTTTGTTGACTCGACAACCGACTTCGACGATATCGAGGTTATAGGTGTAACCATCCCAAGCGTTACGAATGTCGCCATTACTAACATCCTTACGCAACCCGTAACCTATATCCTGAGCGACTCGGTCGGTGCGATTACGCAGCAATCAAACGTGCCAACCCCGGCAGAGCGGAGGGACAAAACTTTCCATGGCGTTATTGTTCACTCCGATAATGTAAACGTAAACGCGGTTAACAACTTGCCAAGCGTTGCATTGGATGTATCCGCACAGGTCCAGGACATCATGGCGGCATTGGGTACTGTAAATCTGAAAGGCAATAAGATTACAGCGAATGGATCTAATCTAAGCCTGGATAAATCAGTAGGCGAGATTTTCAAGGCGGGCGTTAACTTTCACGTTGATAAGAAAAACCCACACACGAAAACGATTCCCGTCGACGTGGCCTTTACTTTCAGATACCGGAACCAAGATAGCTCCGAAGGTTCGGACATAACTTTGATCGACCCGGGCAGCTACGACAATGCCGGCACGACTACTTCTATTGGTGGATCAAACAACCAAGCAACCCTCCAAAGAATCTATATGTTTCCCTCTGGGTTTATCAGGGTTCAATATGGGCAAGAGATTTTCTCAAACCTCGCCGATGCAATCGACGCCGCCGGCAAGGAAGCGTTTGTAGTTGAAGAGAACATCGACGAAAACGGACTTTTATTGGCAACTCTCGCGATCAAAAAGGGAGCGTCGGATATCAGCGACCTTTCGGACGCGCAGCTTTTCTTAGCTTCACGTTTTGGAGATTTGGGGAGTGTTGGTTCAGCCGCCGTAGGTACGTTGCAGGATGGATACGACAATTCAATAGAGCCTGAGATCGTCACCAATTCCACGCTTGGCGCGTTGACCATTAAGCGCGGTAGTGCGGCGGACTCCGATAATGTTGTCGAGATCCAGAATGGCGCGGGGACTGTAGTTGCTGCGTTGACGGCCGAAGGGAATCTCATTTTGTCCGGACTCGTCGATGGTCGCGACGTCGCGGCCGACGGAACATTTTTGGACAACTTGGACGCCCTGGATATCGACGAAACAGCCAATAGGCTCTGGTTATCAAATACTCAAGATCTTAAATTGTCTCTCTTGTCTGGGACAAACAGCGGCGACGAACCAGCCGCAAGCACGACCGTCGCTGGAATTTCTGAATATGCCACGCCCGCCGAAGCCGAAGCCGGTACGGCTGCCGACAGATCCTTAACTCCATTAAGCATCGCAACTCTTCTCAAGCTCCAATCAAGGGTATTCGGAGTTTTGGAAACAAACGGAACGGGTGCGCCATCTTTGGAGTCCAACAGCCTTGGGTTAGCATCGGTATCGAGGACCTCTCTAGGGAAATACAAATTCACTTACTCGGGCGGATTGGGATTGTCCGCTGACGCTTATTCTTCGTTCTTAGGGTTTGGGATTTCCGACGGCGGCTCAGTCTTTATTGCAAAGATTTTAACAAGAGCCGCAGGAGAACTAACTTTTGAGGTCCGCGACGCCGGAACGGGCAGCCTTTCGGATGGTGGCCTTTGGGTCTTAGATATCAAAGTCAACGATTAAAGTTCGGGTTAAGCAAATCGCATGGCACGAATTAGAATAACGAGCTCAGGCGCAACCCGGACGACCTCGGCCGCGGACCGGAGAATCCTTTCGGAGGAAGCGATAGTTTTGTTGCTTACTCCGTCTCCCGTTGGTGTTACATTTTCGATAGTGGTTCCCCTTTCGGTAGGGGAAGTTTTCCCCGTAAAAGTAGGATTAAGGATTGTGGACTCGTTCGCCGTTAGCCTAAAACTTTCCGAGGTTGTCGGCGTTGACCTCAGATTAACGGACGTCGTAAGGTTGGAAATTTAAAATGCACGATACACCAAAACCGATTCAAGGCTCAATTGGAGTTACTTTCATTGTCGCATTCAAAAATCCAGATGGCACAGTTCGGGATATCAGCGCAGCCGATAGCCTGGAGATTCACATAAAGCCACCGGAGGGATCTCTTGTAATCCTTCCAGCACAGCTATACACAGATGGAACCGATGGCCTCGCAAGCCACCTCGACCAAGCCGGCGTGTTGGGGGAGTTCGGTTGCTTCCAGATCTGGGGCCTCGAGCGGCGGGGGATTGCAGTAATCCCAACCGAGGTAGGGACATTCGATGTCGAATCGGCTCCACCGCTACCCCTTGAAACGAACCTCTCTCCCGCCTCTGTGGTGACCGTGACGACCGTCGTCGCGCCGATTATCAGTTTGGCTTGAGATTACGTCGGTCTTCTTGGTAGGCTCCAGCATGTCCAAAGACGATCCCACCATCGAAGAGTTAACCAAAGACCTCGAATCCTTTACGGAAGAGGCAATCACACTCCGCACCAAAGCCGACGAGGCTAAGTCCGTCGTCACGATGGAAAAGGATAAGGAGAAGGTCCCGGAGCTCCAGGAGGCAGCCACCGCCGCCGATGTCGAGGCGACCGAGGCCGAAGAAGACGTCGCCCAAATCAAGCTAAAGATTGAAGAGGTCACGGCCGCCGCAGACCATGGCGGCGCACCCGGTCAAGTCGCGCAGCCACCGAGCACCGACACTCCGGTCGAGGGTATGCCTTGCACCTATCGAATGCTAATGAACGGTCCTCGCATCGTGTTTGTGCCGGCCGTCGTTAAGCGGGTCCTCACAAAGCCAAAGGGAGCCAAGGCACGGGGCCGCGTCGACCTCGAGCTCTTGCAAGCCGGCAAGAAGCCCCAGACCTTGAAGTTTATCGCACGGGGTAATGAGGCCGACACCTGGAGCCCAATCGCGGAATAGCGCGATCCATGGGGAAAGGAGGATCCTTGCGGTTCTCTTTTGGACTACCGTCGTCGCCGGGTTTGCAGCCACGGCGTCGGCGGTTTCCTTATTGCGGTAGGATGAAACCATGACCATTGAGGCTAAGATCACGACGAACGCTGAGGACGTGGCCAAGGCTTTTAAGGATCTACAACGACGGCAGCTACCCTTTGCCACCGCTCGAGGGTTAACCATCCTGGCCAACGATGCCAAGAAGGCCGAGGCCGCCCGAATGCCCCAGGTCTTTAAGATCAGGTCTAAGCGAGTGCCAAAGGGCATACGCACCAAGGCGGCAAAGAAGAGCGATTGGCCACATAATCAAAAGTCCGTGGTTGGCACCCTGGACGATTTCATGGTGCAGCATGAGACCGGCAAGACTAAGCGACCGATCAAGTCCCGCAACCTAGCGATACCAGGGCGCAAGGCCAACGTCCGCACCAAGACAGGGAAGGTAAAGAAGTCCAAGAAGCCGCGCACCCTGCTAGGCCCGACCAAGGTAAAGAAGAAGCCATTCGTGGTCACGTTCAAGAGCGGCAAGAAAGCCATCGTCCGTCGACAAAAGAAGAAGCGTCTTCCCCTGCTCACGCTCTACATCTTTGAGAATAAGGCACGGATCACCGCTCGATGGAGGTTCCGTAGTTCCGTGAAATCTCTTGTCCAAATGCGATATGAGGCTACGATGAAGAGGACGCTTACCGACGCGGTTCGAACCGCCAAACGTAAAGCCAATCTGAAAGCGACAGCCAAGGGGTAACGCCGAGGCCCAAGTCGACCACGCTCCCCCTCTCGAGGGCCTCTGGACGACCTGAGAGCCTCCCCCATTGAAAAAGCCGCGGGTCCTTCCCGGCCCCTTTTGTAGACGGGTGACGTGAAAC
>JAESQI010000382.1 GCA_016765255.1 Robiginitomaculum sp.
CGCTTGCGAGGCAAAGTTCTACGATTTGAGCAAGAACCCACTGGTTTGTCCGAAGTGTGGTCACGAAGAAGCCGTGCCTGCACGGAAGGCAAAACGCAAGAAGCCTGCTGAAGTGGTAGCGCCTGTTCCGGAAGAAAAAAAGCCGGAACCTAAGGCTGTCGAAAAAGACGATGGTGAGGTGGCACCTGAAGGTGACACCTCCCTCGACGAGCTGGCAGCGAAGGAGGCTTCGGGCAATGATGATAAGAACGACGAAGACGACGAACTCCTCGCCATTGAGGATGAAGACGAGGGAGACAGCTTTCTGAGCGACGACGACGAGGACGAGGATGACGTGTCGACCCTGGTTCCAGGTGGTAGCGCGGAGGTCGGAAGCTAATCTGCCTGGAGGGCTGTCAGACCTTCAGGTCCAATTATCGCGGACCAGAAGTTTTGCTTGGTCCGGGAGCCGGACCGACCTAGTTTCCGGCACCCGGTCGTCGGGCGGTTTCATCCGCCGCCCTGTGTTCACCGGCGGTCTCTCAGTTCTATCGAGAGACGATGAAACGGTTAGGGGCCATAGCTCAGTTGGGAGAGCGCTTGCATGGCATGCAAGAGGTCGTCGGTTCGATTCCGTCTGGCTCCACCATCCTCTAGCTAACTCCTTGTTATCGCTAGTCTTCCTTTTAGATCAATGGCTTACATGTCGCTTGTGGGACACTTTTGTGGTACACATTTGGGATGAAAGCCGTGTCCAAAACCTATCGCCTGATGAAGGTCAAAGGGACTTTCTACTACCGTCGGAGAGTGCCGAAGCCCTATGTCGAGTTGCTTGGCAAGAGCATCATCAAAGACAGTTTGAAGACGAGCCTTGCTAAGGAAACAGCCTCAAGACGTGCATTGAAAGATGTTGAGTACGACACACTGTTCGCGAGCTTCGATGACAAGATTGAGGCGAAGTTAAACCCACCCGCAATGACTCAGGCAGACGCCATAGAGTTCGTCAGAGCCTTCGTTGAAGAGAAGGACGCGGAGGCCGCAAAACGTTTTACAGAAGACCCGCCAGAGTCTGAACATCAACGCCGCGAGATGTTGGCCGAAAGCACTCAAGATTGGGCATCTCTTGCTGACCCAAGGTTTCTCAAAGAACATGGAATAGGTAGTCGCGTCCTAGAGGAAGTGACGGAGAACAACCCTTTCAAGTTTGACCAATCGATCTTCAGCTATGAGCAGTTCTATAGTTTGGTTATCAGGGGGCTGCGAGAACTCCACCGTCGAGATATTGCGAGGCTGAAGTCCGAGCACGAACGGCGCGGTTTCGACCAGCTCTTTGCCGAAGGTGACGTCAATCCGATCTTGATTCACGCCTCCTCAAGCAGTCCAAAAAGTTCTATGACGTTTGGAAGCCTGTCTGAGCATTTTATTGAGGACTATTGCGATGAGGCCGGAGTTCGAGGCACCAGTCAGAAAACCATAGATAGCACGAGGGCTGAAACAAGCTTTGTGAAAGAAGCTATCGGGGAGACGACCATTGTTGCGGACATTGACTACGAGGTCTGCAAGCAATTCAGGAAGCTCCTTGCGCGCACTCCTTCTAACCGCAAGAAAATCTATGGCGACTTACCAATAGAGGAGGCTGCAAAGCAAGCGGTGAAAGACGGGAAGCCGGTTTTGTCCCATGTCACCCAGAACACTTACCTGCGTACGTTGACGGCTATCTTAAAACATGGTGCCCGGATCGGCTGTATCTCTCAAGTGCCCTCGGACGGATTGCAACCTCTCTCCGAGAAAACAAAGGCTTCGGAAGCAAGGCGTTCCTTTACCACCGCAGAGCTCAAGAAAATCTTCAATGCGCCGCTTTACCGGGGATGTGTGGACGATGGACGTAACTACGCAAAGCCGGGTCCCAATGTCATTCGCCGAACGCGCTTTTGGTTTCCGTTAATTGGTCTCTACACAGGCATGCGGGCCAACGAGATTGCACAGTTGAAGGTTGCGGATCTGAAGCCGATGAAGGGCGAAGGTTTCTACTTCGATGTGAACGATCAGGGCGGCAAGAAGATGAAAACCCAGGCAAGCCGTCGTGCTTTTCCCGTTCATCCGGAGTTGGAGAAGCTGGGGCTCTTGGAATACGCGGAAGGGATCAGGAAGAGTGGTAAGAAGAACCTGTTTCCTGAGCTCAAGAAAGGAAGCTACGGCTATATGAGTGACCGGATAGCGGACTGGTTCTCAGACGGGTTCTTGCCGAAGGTCGTCAAAAAGGATGGCCTGGTTTCCTTCCATAGTTTCCACCATAACTTCCGGGACGCGCTGAGGGCGGCAGAGGCACCAGACTTTGTGTTGAGGGAGTTGGGGGGCTGGTCTACGTCCAATGGTGTGAGTGACAATTACGGGTCGGGACACAAGCCTGAACAGCTAATGGAGTACGTTCAAAAGATTGCCTATCCAGAGCTCGACCTTGATCACCTATACATCGAATAAGTCGAACGGCTTTCTCAAAAACAAGAACTCTATGCAACCATTTTGCACCGCCGCCATTCTACAACTTGCTCAAGTTGTTGAAATCACTCAATCTGGTTTTGACAAACAGTTGAATGAATCCAAGCGGAAAGGCTGTTTGTGACAAAGCCAGCGTGAACTTCTTTGGGGTATGCAAGATTCTGGGTCACAAACATCAGGATACAACGGCAAGATATGCTCACCTCACTGACGAAGTAGTTTTACGGGCAACGAATGTCACGGCTCAGCATATCGTGAATGCTCTTGGGTGAGGAAAGCAGGGAGATAGGAATTGTATCCGGGTGGGAAAGACGCTGAAGGTCTGACCGACAGCGAGCAGAGCGTGTTGTTGAACGGAAGAGGTTCAAATGACATCTCTACAGTCGATGGCATATCGAAGAAAGTCTATCAACAGACGCAGGAGACATGGGCTTTATGCGACCTTCTGAGTGTAAGGCTTGCTGGATTGCACATCGGGTCGGTGACGTTGCCGGACTGGGCCCTTAAGGTGCTGTACGAGAAGCTCATGAGCCAAATGCTTGAGGAGCTTCATCAGTCTGAGGGAGTAGGTCAGACAGCTAAGAAAAGCACCAAGGCCTTAATGAACCGGAGGCACGCAGCAAGATACCTGCAGGTGCGCGAACTGCATGGCAGTGGCCAGACCTACGAAGAAGCGTATGAGCGGGTTGCGGATTTGAGTGGCGATAGTCCACTTGAAAAAAAACAGATATCAGCCAAGACAGTGAAGAACAGCGACCTGAAAGTGAGGAAGGACATCAAGCAAGGTGGCACAAAGTTCTATATCCCTGTGACCTTCAGTGTTCGAGAAATCCTTCTAAGCCATCTGATCCCCAAATAGCCAATTTAGTCACTGACTAAGTGGGCTGGAGCTTCAAGCAATCATCAGCCAAAACTGACTCTCACCGAATACACCAGGAGAGAGATGAAGATGTCTGCCAGGATCACAAAGAAGCGCATGTGTACCAAAGAGGCCGCTAACTATGTGGGCCTCCATTATTCCACGCTGTCGAAATTGCGGATGACCGGTGACGGGCCCAGCTTTTTGAAGTTGGGACGCAAGGTCGTCTACGAACAAAGCGCTTTGGACAAATGGATGGCGGAGAGAACCCATTCGTCAACATCAGAATATTGATCACAAATGTTGAGATCAGAGACAAGCTTTGAGGGCGGTCACGTGTATCGCTCTAATAAGCGGAAAGGCGATGCGTTGTGGGAGTGTCAAATGATCAAGTTCAAGAATGGTAGTGGTCATGCTTATGTAGATGATGTCGCCTTAATAGGTGCGATCTCTGGGAAGTTGGCAATTGATAAGATAGTGCTGGTTGCCACAGTTCCAGATGATCAACTCATCTTCTATGAGGACTATCGGGCAAAGGTCAATCTGATGACCAAAATCCCTAATTACGATGTGTATTGGGATTCTCGTGCTGGAAAGAATGGTTACAAAAACAGCTTGAGAATCAGGATCAAGGGTTTAGACAAGCAGAGCTTTCCGTTGTTTCAGTTTGATCCGTACAACAAAAAGTCTGGCTATATGCGGTTGGAGTTTAATCCGAGAATTCTGGGACCCGATGGGGTTGAGGCTCTCAAATTGTGGGGAGACCTTTCTAGTCCCCACGGGTGGCCTGCATTCCTTCATTGGGCAAGGGTGACGCGAGTTGATGTTTGCTATGACGTGGAGATGCCCATTGGTGAAGTCATTTGGGACAGCAGGTACCGTGTGGCGCGTCAGTTCTATTATGCGAATGGTGATCTGGAGTCCGTATATTTGGGAAAGAAGGAATGGGGTAAGAATTTCACACGGATATACAACTGGAATGCGAAACACAGCCCCAATTCGATGACTCCGTTGACGCGTATCGAACGACATCAAAAGCCAAAATGTACACTCTCGGAACTTGCTGATCTGAAAAACGTGTTTTCTGGGGTGCGCTTGTTTTGTAGTAATGTTCCGGCTCCGGAGGGTTTTTCGCCTGGGTTGTGGTCACTTTTTAGGCAACACTTGTTCCAAGTAGGCTTGCAAAAAAGTCTGTTTACGTTGGAGAAAAGTCAACGGGCTGCGATCAAGAAACACGTACTCAAATCAGTGACCAAAGTGATTGACTTTGATCAAGCATGGGATAGCTGGGGACAAGTTATCGACTGTCTAGGGCTGACAACGCCAGGGCCTCACGGTCCCATGATCCCCTTCCTTGATGCGTCAATTCCGAAGGACCTTCTAGGGCGAGGGTGATGTGTCCCAGGATAGGTATCGGGACAGTTTGATCAGGGCCCTGTGTAAACACCCTGGAAACCTCAAGGATTCATGTCAGGCTCAAAGAGTGATCATTAAGTAAGTCAGTTCACAAAGAATAATTGGGACACGGAAGGTCGATTTTTCTTTCTTTGGAAAATCACAGGTCTACGCTCATCTCATGCTCAATAAATCATGGGACCGGGCGTGAGCCTGGAGAGATATAGAGACCTCCTTTCAGACGCGATTGCCGCGCTCCCAGACCCCTCGAAGAAGCTTCCTGACATCGCTGACCCATACGTTGCACGCTCGGCGCTGCAGAAAGCGTTGAGGCGCGGGGATGTGGGTCGGGCTACCCAGGCAGCCCATTCGCTCCTACCCGATCCTCAACGGCTCTGGAGGGGATTGGCGGTCACGGTCTTTGAAGACTTCGGATCAGCTCCTATTGATCTCACGGGTCAGGTCATTGCGGCAGCCGCTTCCAAGAAACACCGCATCATTCTGGGTGGTGACTTCGCGGTCGCCCGTGCATTGATCCACCAACTCTGTGAGGTGCCTCGGGAC
>JAESQI010000383.1 GCA_016765255.1 Robiginitomaculum sp.
AATTCTGTGGCCATAAGATCGGCAGCCCAATTCAGCCCCTTAAAGCGAAGCCAATTGGCAGCAAAACTACCAGAAATATTATCTGCAACATTATCTGCCTCGGCTTCGGCTTCTATGCGGTCAATATCGCTATGGTCTTGCTCACTACCCGCGGCGCAAAAAGCCAAAGCTACGTCGCCGAGCCGCAAATCAAACAGCCGATTGCCCGCAAGGCTTTGAAAGTAATAATCACATTTGGGCGTAGCCGAAGCTATGATCTGGATTTGGCGCTTATTGAGACCAAATTGTGCATAGGCGTCTTGCTGCTGCGGCTCCATAGCCCGGCTATTGGGCAGAAATATCCGCGATAAACAGCTTTCAATGATGGCGGGCGCTATCGGGCTATTTGCAATATCCGCCAAGGACTGCGTGGCAAAAATTACGGATACATTTTTCTTACGCAGGACTTTGAGCCATTCACGAATACGCTCCGCAAACACTGGGTCATCTAAAAACACCCAAGCCTCATCCAATATCAGAAATGTCGGCTGTCCGGTGAAGCGCGCTTCCAGCTTATGAAATAAATAGGTCAGTACCGGCATGACAAGCGCCTTGGTGTGCATCAGGGTTTCCATCTCGAACGCTTGAACACTGCCGTCTTTTAATGTGTCCTCGCTCCCGTCGAGAATATGGCCGTAAGCACCGTCGAGCGTAAACGGTTTTAAGGCCTGACGTAGACCGCTAGATTGAAGCAGCGCTGAAAGCCCGGTCAATGTTCTTTGCTCGCGCGGAGCCGTCGCAAGACTGCTAAGTGCTGACCATACGGCCTCTTTTACATCCGGCGTTATTTCCACGCCTTCACTGGTCAAAAGCCCGGTGATCCATTCGAGTGCCCAAGCTATTTCTGTTGCGTCATCAATATTTCTAAGCGGTTGAAATACAAGGCCTGTATCCGTAGCGCCGAGGTCATAAAAATCCCCGCCGAGCGCCATGATTGCGGCGCGTGAAGATTTGCCCTTATCGAAGGTAAAAATCTGCGCGCCTGCGTAGCGCTTAAACTGCATGGTCAAAAGATTGAGCAAGACGGATTTGCCCGCCCCCGTTGGCCCAACAATAAGCGTATGCCCAACATCGCCTTGGTGTGTCACAAGGCGAAACGGTGTATGGCCTTCCGTGGTGGCATAAAGCAGCGGCCCATCATCTAAATGCTGGTTACGCGCTGGCCCGGCCCAAACGGCAGAGAGCGGCATCATATGTGCGAGATTAAGCGTAGAAACTAAGGGGACGCGGATATTGGCGTAAGGGTTACCCGGATGGGTGCCAAGCCAGGCATCCACGGCATTGACCTTTTCATGGATAGTGACAAAGCCGCGGCCATTGATAACCCGCTCTACGGCCCGAATGCGGGCTTCTGCGGCGGCGCTATCTGTGCTCATGACGCAAATAGCCGTGGTCATATATCCGTAGGAGACATAATCACCGCCGAGGTCTTGCAGCGCAGCATCGGCGTCTACGGCCTTATTATCGGCGTCATTATCAACCAAAACCGATTGCTCATTCATCAAGGCTTCTTTGAGCAGCGCAGCCACGGATTTACGTTTAGCAAACCACTGCCTGCGCGTCTTGGTAATGACTTTGGTTGCTTCAGTTTTACTAAGCGGCAGAAACCTAGTCATCCAGCGGTAAGAAAACCCTAATTTGTTAAGTTCACCCAATATGCCCGGTGTTGTTTCACTGGGAAATCCCAAAATGGTAATTGTATGCATGGAATGCTCATCAAGGCGCGGCACAAGCCCGCCGACCAGATCAGCCCCGCCTATTATCCCGTCCAGATAAGCGGGTGTTTCCGGCGTTTTTATGATGTGCCGCTTAGGCGAGACTGCAGAATGCAAATATGTCAGCGTGGCGTCATCACCGAGCCAGTTCGCGAGGGGAAATTGCGACTGTAAAAGGTCTAAACATCTATCGGCTTCCGACATAAAACTTTGCAAATGATCTTGGACGGATAGGCCTTTGTCATCATCAGGCGTTTCAATCAGTAGGCTTTCAGCCTTGTTTGATCTGTCCGCAGGCGGGATAAATTGAAACGTCAAATAATAGACGCTCTCAAACAAATTGCGCACAGATGTTTCTTCCTCAAATGCGCCGCGCCGTTCCTCATCTACTATCCATGCAGCGGCGTCAGTGAAATCTGATTTGGGATAACCTCTAGCTGGAATGCGGGTCGCTTCAAAATAAAGTGCCCAGCCCGAGCTAAAACGGCGAAGCGCATTGTTAAGCCGAGCGCAAGTCGCGACCAATTCTTCTTCAGTTGAACTTTCAAGATCAGGTCCGCGAAATTCTGCCGTGCGCTGAAAACTACCGTCTTTGTTCAGCACTACGCCGGGTGCAATAAGCGCGGCCCACGGTAGATAATCGGCAAGACATTGAGGGCGTTTTTGGTATTCAGATAAATTCATCATGACAAATAACCCTTATGTTTGATGTGGCGAATAAGAGCGTCCATGAATCGTGGATCACGGGCGGCGAAAAAAACGCATAATGAATGCGCGCAGACATAATAGATGATCCCAAGTACCCAGAGCTGAAGGCCAAGGCCAAGCGCGGCGGCAAGCGTGCCGTTAAGTATGGCTGCCGTTCGCGGAACCCCGCCCAAAAGAATAGGCTCGGTCAATGAACGGCGCACCGGGATGGCAAAGCCTTCTGGTAAATATCCTGAAAAATTACCTGAAAAATTATCTGGCATTAAATCAGCGCTCCACCTGAGAACTTGAAGAAGGACAGGAAGAAACTTGTCGCAGTAAAGGCAATGGAAAGCCCAAAGACGATCTGGATTAGTTTGCGAACGCCGCCGCCTGCATCGCCAAAGGCAAGCCCCAAACCGGTCATGATGATAACAATCGTGCCAAATATTTTAGCAACCGGGCCTTCAATGGATTTGAGGATTTTTGTCAGCGGCGCTTCCCACGGCATGCTTGAACCTGCCGCATGAGCCGTTTGTGATAATAAAATCATGACGGCCATGACAATGAAAATGCCTATTATTAGGCGTACTGGTATCAGGCGCGAATAAAAGTTAATGGTTAGTGGTTCTTGCATGGTAATTCTCCTTCAAGGTCAAGTTTGGGAATGGTGGACGGGCCGTAAGCGGTTCGAGCCGATAACTCTCGCCGTCAACGCCCATAAGCCGCATGATTGTATCAACACGTCTTTTGGAGCCTCGCCCAGAAATGAAGACAATCACATCGATTGCCTCCGCTATGAGGGCACGCGGGACCACCGCCGTGCCTTCAAGAATAAGTTGTTCAATGCGGGACAGGCCTGCTTTTGCCGAATTGGCATGGACAGTCGCAATGCCGCCCGGATGACCGGTATTCCAAGCCTTGAGCATATCAAGTGCTTCTGGGCCGCGCACTTCGCCGACGATAATACGGTCAGGGCGCAAACGTAATGTTGATCGCACCAGATCGGCCAGTGTAACGTTCTTACCCTGCGTGCGCAGTGCTACGCTATCATCAGCGGCGCATTGCAGCTCACGCGTATCTTCCAAAATAAGAATTCGGTCACCTGTGCCGGACATTTGTGCAAGAAGCGCATTGGCCAAAGTTGTTTTCCCTGAAGACGTACCGCCAACGATTAAAACGCTAAGCCGCGCACTGACGGCATATCGCAAAGCATCTGCCTGCTGCTGCGTCATCGTGCTTGCTTTGACATAATCCGCCAATGTGAAAATGGCTACGGCGCCTTTACGGATAGAAAAGCACGGCGCGGTTACGACGGGCGGCATGACGCCCTCAAAGCGTTCATTATTTCCCGGTAGTTCGGCGCTAATTATCGGCATTTCAGCCGTGACATCTTGGCCTAAATGGCTGGCAACAAGCCTGATAACGCGTTCACCTTCTTCTGGGCTTAGGTGCTCCCCCGTATCAATACGGCCATGACTTAATTTATCCAGCCACAAGCGTCCATCAGGGTTGAGCATAATCTCTATAACCTCGGGGTCATCAAGGGCCGTGGTTATCACCGGTCCAAACGCCGTGCGCAGCATAGCCAGTGTACGCGCCCTCGTTTCTATATTTTGCAAGCTAGACATTGGCGCGCTCCTTTTTAGGAGTTGATAATTTCTTGTGCTGTAACGCCTTGAGAAGGCTAAGTTCGTCGAGCTTGAAAAAATCTTCATCCGATACCAGCACATCTTCAAGAGCATGTTTGAAAGTCTTGCCGCCGCCGCGGATTTTCTCGCCGAGGCTATCAATATACTGGTTCATCAAGCCAACGCCGCGCGCCGCCCGCGCCTCACTATCAGCGGCGGGGATTTGCGGCGACATGGTAAAAAAGAAATGCAGAAACATCGAAAAGGCTTCTGACTGCAAATTAAGGTCGCGGGCATGGCGATGATTATGCCGCGTCATCATATCGAGCCGTTCAATGATGCGTGCGTCGCGGGCATCGTCATGCTCGAAAGTGAAACTTGCGCATAATGCATTATCTATGATCCGGGACTTTGTAAGGCCGGAAGACCGCGAGCGCACACCCAGTAAGGCTGCATTAGTATCGCTAATACGGGCGCGGACACGGGATGTTAAATCTTCAGCCATTCTACATCCCTATCTGTGGTTCAGTGGTGTGCGATAGATCATGAGCCCGCGCCAACTGAGATGAGCCGCGTACAAATTCGCCGAGCTTGATAGAACTTGTTAGGTCGTCGCCCTCCTCTAGGTCAGGCGCATTTTTGTCTTTGGCGCACGAAGACATGTCCACGTCGGGAGCGTCCAGCTCTGGGCTGTAGTCTTTACCGCCGTCATCGCCACTTAAATTTGCGGCTATCTTATCTTCTTGTTTCTCAGTTTCTTTTTGCGCTTCAGAATATAAGCGATCATCCACAAGCCGTGTCTTCGAACCCCAGACGCAAGGCGTATCCGGGGAAAGATCGCTATAGCCGTCCGGGGACAATTTGGGGGACCGAAGACACGGCCTGTGAAATTCTTATCAGCATAATACCGCACTTTTTGTGCTTTGATCGCTGGAAACCCCGACACCAAAATAAGCTCATCACTAGCAGGCAATTGCATAATCTCGCCCGGCGTAATGAGCTGACGCGCAGTTTCTTGGCGCGATATCATCACATGTGACAGCCGAGG
>JAESQI010000384.1 GCA_016765255.1 Robiginitomaculum sp.
TCGATCAACACGCCTAGCACATCGGCATTAGTTGTATTCTCAGCAGCATTCAACAATGCCGTATTGCCTACTTTGTTGCAGACATCCACATCTGCACCGGCCTCGGTCAACACAGACAGCACATCAGCATTCGTGGTATTCTCAGCAGCAAGCATCAATGCGGTAACGCCATTTTCTTCTACACAAGTATTCACATCAGCACCGGCATTGATCAATGCAGCCGACATATCAGAATTTGTATTCGCCAGAGCAGCCACCATCAATGCTGTCACGCCATCATTATTGCGGGCAGTAACATCGGCACCGGCGTTGATTATCGCAGACAATACTTCGACATTCGTGTTTAACCCTGCAGCGGTCATTAATGCTGTCCAACCATCTCCTCGGCGGGCATTCACATCAGCACCGGCATTGATAAGCACGCTCAGCACTTCAGCATTCGTATTACCCCGTGCAGCCCCCATCAATGCTGTCCAACCAACATCACGGCGGGCATTCACTTCAGCACCTGCATTAATCAGCACGGTCAATACTGTGGAATTTGTATTATTCGCGGCAGCAAGCATCAATGCTGTCACGCCATTCTCTGAGCGAGCATTCACATCAGCACCGGCATTGATTAGAACGCTCAGCACATCAGCATTCGTATTACCCGATGCAGCCCCCATCAATGCTGTCACGCCATTCTCTTGGCGGGCATTCACATCGGCACCAGCATTGATCAGCACACTAAACGCATCGGCATTGGGATTGCTCGCAGCAGCAAGCATCAACACACTATGGCCATTCTCATTTCGAGCATTCACATCGGCACCAGCATCAATTACTAACGAAATACCCTCAGGGCTCCCAAGCGATGCCACCATAAACAGCATGGCATTCGGGTGCTCAGGATTGGACTCTTCAGGCGGTTGACTTGAACTTGCATCGTATGCGAGAAGGCCGGATGCAATTATTCCCAAACCGATAAATCCAATGCATACTAATTTAAAATTGATTGTGATTGCGTTTTTGCGAACTAGCATCATAGCCAATAGCCCTCCATTTACCATATTGTACACGCTTTCAAAGCTGATATCATTAAAAACATATGATAACCCAAGCACTACTTGATCCTTCATCGCTTCCGGCATCAACGCCACATAGTGCTTCCGGCAAATCTCTAGGGCAAGTTCCTCATCAAAGCGATGCAAGACTCAGCGACCGAATAGAATAGAAAGCTAGGCATCATGCTTATCGTGGAGTGATTCGCACCTCTTGGGGCTCAGAACGCGCAACACAAATCTCGTCTTTCACAACAAATGCCTCAACCGTATGAGTACCAGCATACTGAGTGTGCTCTGCTCGAGAATTGCCGTACGGTAGCTCTCCGTCATCAAAGCCCCCTCGGAGTCCTGTTCTGCCAAGAGCTGAAGCTTCTTCTCCAGTATTCACTACCTGCCATTTCACTGTATACGGTGGCGGTGTGTTAGTAAAAGCATGAAATGCCAACCCATACGTTTGCGGAACAGGGCGGATTGTTAATCGCCACAGATTCTTGATCGCATTCCTGCTTTTACGAACTTGCCCTGTAACCTCCACGTCGAAACGGAGATCCATTGGCCAAGGCGGCAGTTGCTTGTGGGCGATTGACCCTAGTCTCGGTACAACTACTGAAGTACCGCCAGACGACCCCGTTGAAGCCTCTACACCCAACGCCTCAGCCAAGTATTCACGAGTATCTGCCTCGAACGCTTTCCCACTCGCAATTGATAAATCTTGGCGCACCCACGCAAGCCAATCAAAAAATGCTGCCGCTCGATTGCTCCCTGGATCATTCCATCGATTCGCGAAGTTTTCGTTTGGATTTACTGGGTTAGGGATGACCCACTGTCCATCACGCAGCTGGATGAGCTGCGATGTCGCGTAGCCTTCGATCCGATCGAGTATCCCCGTTAGTGCTGTTTCAATATCCATCTGGCCGTCATACGCCAGAGCAGCCAATGTCGTGATTATCATCGAGATCGGCTTCTCTTTTTCCCACATATGACCGGCAAAGCGCATGTCGCGATGCCGCTTGAGTATTTGAATAACTCTTTGCAGAGGGCTTCGAACAAGTGCGTCTGGTACGGCATCAACACTCGCATAGATCAGTTGATGTGACTCTGCGAGGATTCGCTTCTGATCAGGAGCTACCCGAACCCACGCTGCGGCATTCAGACTATCGAACCATAGCCCGTACCCACGCGGATTCGAGCCCCCCTCAACCCACACATATTCTGAGGGGTTAACTCTTTCGGTGATAGCAATAGCCTGATTTGCAAACTGATCGGCTGCACCAGCCTCCAACAGCATCGTTAATCCTGGAGTATCTTCCGGGATAGATGGTAACACATCGAGATGGAAGCCAACGCCATCTGTTTCTGCGTACTCGAGCGTCCAACAACGGCGGCCTTCCAAATCCAGCATCCGCTTGTATGTCTCGCTTGCCTTGAGTCGCTCTCCCACCATGTGCTTAAGATTCTGAGGCGAAACGGTTTGCTTCTGAATGCCTAGCTCACAAACAAGATCGATATCGTAGTCGGCATCCTTGCCATCACGCAATGGGCGAATAACTGTACCGAGCCGAAAAGACCCTTGCGGGTAGATCTGAGGGCGAAAGTTTAAAAGCTGTGACCCTTCGGCTTCTAGCCAACGACCGACCGCTTCATATCGTTCAACAGCTACTTTGTACTTTGACGGCGGAATATCAAGATCTTGGATAACTGATTCAAGAATCGTTCCAAGTGCAATGCCTGTCGTATTGCTCATTGTGACACCTCCTGCTCCGAATGGAACGGCTCAAAAGAAGCTGCATCATGCGAACCAAATTCAGACATGAATGTCGGGCCGAAATGCTGACTGGTGTAAGATGCCTTCGCGATTAGTTCTTTCGATTCTCGAAGTCGAGGACCGGAAGGGTCGGGATTTTCTAGGTGACGAACGTATCGATGGATAACGAAATCGTGGTCGACGCCGCGCTGACAAA
>JAESQI010000385.1 GCA_016765255.1 Robiginitomaculum sp.
GTCTACCGCTACAGCCTGAAAAGCATCAGCGGCATCGAATCGCTTGATGACCTTGGCATTGAATTCGGGCGGCTGAGCAGACACACTTACAGCTGCCAACGCGCAAAGAAAGTAAACAGCCAGAGATTGAAATCGTTTAATCGAAAAAAGCCTCATAAAATTTTTGCCTTTAACTCAGCTTCGTAAATAAGAAGCGCCATTCACATCGATAATCGACCCTGTAGAGAATTCGGCTCCCTCTGATGCGAGGAACAGGACAGCATGGGCCACCTCTTCTGGCTGAGCGACGCGATTGAAGGGGCTCTGCGCCTTGATCTCTGCGCCTTCGGGACCATTCAATCTATCAGCTGTGAGTTCGGTATTAACGAAGCCTGGCGCCACTGCGCCGACGAATATCTTGTACTCGGCGAGCGCCACAGCCAGTGACTGACTAAGGGAGTTTAAGCCCGCCTTGCTAGCGCCATAAGCCGCCTTCGTTGGCTCACCACGAAACGCGCCACGGGAGGTGATATTGACGATACGTCCACCGCCTTGCTCGATCATATGCTTTGCGGCGCAGAAACAGACGTTGGCGGGGCCGATGAGATTGGCATCGATCGTCTGCCTCCACGCCTGCTGCCAATCTTTGTAGTTGGTAGTTGGCAGCGGGTGGTCTATGCCAATACCGGCATTATTAACGACGATATCCAAGCTGTCGAAGCCCTCAATTACATCATCGAGAGCTTTCTTGACCTGATCAGGGTCGGCAACATCCGCCTTGATTGCAAGGTGACCGCTTCCTTCAAGATCAGCGAGAGTCTTATCGGCGCTCACTTGATCGCTGCGAAACAACACGGCGACTCGCGCACCCTTTTTCGCAAACGCTAAAGCGATCGCCCTGCCGATTCCGCGAGTGCCACCTGTAACTAGCACTGTCTTATTTGTAAAATCCAATCTAGTGTTCTCTCAAACTTCGCAATGAAAAATCAAATATAAATACCAGCTAGGCAATTCCATCCATCTGCGCCAAACGCTGAACTAATTCCTCAACTCTAGTGCTGTATCCCCACTCGTTGTCGTACCAACTAACGACCTTCACTAAGCGAGCATCCATTACCTGCGTCAGCAATGAATCGAAAATACTGGAGTGCGAATTACCGATAATGTCGCTGCTTACAATCTCTTCAGTAGAATATTGCAGGATACCTTTCATTGGCCCAAGTGCAGCTGCCTGCATTGCTGCGTTTATCGATTCGACTGAAGCATCGGCATCAAGCTCGAGAACAAAATCTACGATGCTGCCATCGGGAATCGGCACACGCATCGCCAGACCATCCAGCTTGCCGGCCAATTCAGGTATAACCAGACCAATCGCCTTCGCAGCCCCTGTTGAGGTCGGCACTATATTGGTAGCCGCGTTACGCGAACGCCGCTTGTCGCTTGCATGGGGCGAATCTATCAGTCGCTGCCCCGAAGTATAGGCGTGCACCGTAGTGAGTAAACCGCGACGAATCCCGAAGGTATCGTGCAACACCTTTGCCAGCGGGGCGGCGCAGTTTGTCGTGCAGCTCGCGTTGCTAATAATTGTGCTTGAAGGCGTAACTACATGATCGTTAACCCCGCTCACAAGCGTTGCATCGAGAGGATCTTTACAGGGCACCGTGAGCACAACACGTCTCGCGCCACCATCGATATGTTTCTGCAGGTCTACTAAATGTCTGAAAGCGCCAGAGCTCTCGATGACGTAATCGACTCCCAATTCCTTCCACGGTAATTTTGCTGGGTCTCTCTCGCTCAACACCTTGAACTTGTCACCATCGATTTCCATATCGTTGCCATCGAAGCTTACCTCACCAGGAAATACCCCATGGGTGCTGTCATACTTAAAAGCATAGGCAAGCTGATCTGGACTCGCAAGATCATTCACAGCGACCACATCATAGTGTTTTCGTAGCTTCGCGATACGCATGATAGTGCGGCCGATTCGACCGAAACCATTAATAGCAATTTTAGGTAACGACATACTGTTTCTCCAAAATTAGTTGACTCCTACTCCGCTAACATCTTCTCAGTTAGCTCCCAAAGCCTCATTGCCCCTTCCTCATTCACCGCCCAAGGTGCAACATCACAGAATCTCGGTGAGTCTTCAGTAGCAAGATTAGACACGTCGCAATCTTCACAGTAGAGACCGCCGGTGTCGACAAGCGCATCACTGGTTGCAGCCCAAAGAGTCGTACTGCAACCCTGCGTAGTCGACTTGAACAACCCAGCGACCTGTGCAGAGAGTTTACCATCGGCATCAGTCCAGCCTAGGGCCATCATTTCTTCGTTGGGCAGATGCCGCTGCAGTGGTGTAAGGATACCACCGGGGTGAACCGAGAAGGCCTGTATTCCCTGATCTCGATACTTCATGTCCAAGCCAAGCGCGAACAAGGCATTGGCTGTTTTCGCCTGCGCATACGCAGTCCATTTTTCGTAGTCAGTAGATTCGAAATGAATATCGTCCCAGAGAATATCGCTGCGCCGATGCCCGATAGAAGAGAGGCAAACAACGCGCGACGAATCAGCGTTCAGAAGTAGACCTCGCAATTCTTGGGTCAAGACGAAATGCCCTAAATGATTGACAGCAAATTGCGATTCCCAGTTGTTACCGACCCGCGTCTCTGGGCAGGCCATAATGCCGGCATTGTTAATTAACAAGTCGAGCTTCGATTCTCGATCCGTTACGGAGGCCGCGTAGCCACGAACGCTTGCTAGATCGGCAAGATCCATCGCATCTACAATCACCTCACCTTCTATGTCTTTTAAGTTTTCCTGTCCTTTGTCAGGCGTACGTACCGGCACATAGACTTTCGCACCAGCTGCAGCCAGCGCACGTGTTGTCTCCAAGCCGATACCGGAATAGCCGCCAGTTACGACTGCGACTTTTCCTGACAAATCTTTGCCGTCCAGAATTTCCCCAGGTTCAGGCTTTCCACTGAATCCGAGGTTTAATTTCTTCTGCACTCGTGTCGACATTTCCAACCCTCTATTGGTGGGCTGTTTCGCCCCATGGAGATATTTGAATTGCTTCTACCTTAACGGAATCTCAGGCAGCTGTGAACGTATTCATCCCGCCGCTAGAGACAACAGCTCCGCTGCAATTTAGGAAATCATCCTGCATCATCTGCTGCAATGTTGTGGCGTCGATAGCCGTGTTGGCGATAAAGCGCTGATCAGTCTCAAGCAGCCTTCCAATGACTATCCCGCTCACAGGATTCGTTCTATCGAAACACACCGTGTAGGTTTCAACCTTTGCGGCACCGCTAGGTGTTTCAGTAAATTTCGGGCTTGGCATGGCGTTGATCTGCGCCTGAATCTTCGCGCTCGATTCTCTTCGCCATTCACCCGCTATCGGCGTAGCAGAATAAATTCCCGTCGCGTGTTTCGATAGGCGCCCACCGTTCGCTGTAATCAGTGCATACTGCTGTGGGTCGGCACGCAGCAGGGGCATTGCAGTCGCGATAGCGTGCATCGAATAATTGTTACCCGGCCCACCGAAGAAAGGAAGCCCACCCGTTAGAGTTAGACCGCGCGGGTCAGAGCAAGACAATCCTAGCGCGTCACAAGCCACCTCGACAGCAGATGGAAAACAGGAATAGATATCAATTAGGTCTATGTCCTTTAGAGTTTTACCCGCCATCGCAAACGCATGCGCGCTATTTGCTGCAATGGCGGGCGAGGAATGAAGATTGACTCGATCACTGATTAGCAGTTTTTCGTTCGCCTCGCTGCAGCCATGGAGGAAAACCCATTTGCTAGGATCGATACCAAGCTGTTTTGCCTTTCCTACCGAAGTCATGACTACAGCCGCGCCTTGGTTTACAGAGTCTCGTGAATTCATAAACTTCGGATAAGGAAAACATATGAAACGATTTTCTTTGGTAACAGTGGCCAGTTCTATTGCAGAGCGCCGCGTGCCATAAAAAGAGAAGGGGTTATCTGCAGCAACATCAGTAAAGGGTGCAAACAATTCTCCCATTGCTAGAAGATGCTCTTCGACAGACCGCCCTCTCTCCTTTCGAATAGCATTCTCGAAAAGAGGGTAGGCGTGAATGGGCGCAATCAAGCCATGAGCAATCTCATGGGCACTTGCTAAGGCCTCGCCTATGCCCCGATCTTCCTGTGAACCAGGCTCCTCTTCCTGCCAATTCAGATCAATATTGTTTCTTAATGCAAGCTGCGCCGTTCGAATCGCCTCGGAACCGGTAAGAAGCGCAACAGATACGTCGCCCTGACTTATGCGCTCCGCCATCTCGTTAATCAATTTCTGTGGCGTGTTTCCTCCAACATTGCTGTAGATGGCATTTGTCGGATTGGCGCCTATTCTTTTAGCTACTGCACGAGGTGGATTCTCCGCGCGGCCGTTTGAGGCTGCAACGCGTGGTTTGTTGTAGGAATCCTGGAATATTCGAACCACGGCAAGCGTGTCTATCTCTACCGCTAGTTTGTGCCCGACATAGACCAAAATCGGGACCTCGATCCAGTTAAGCAAAATAGGTGCTATGGTTTGGAATCGCGTATTATTCATATAGGAACTTTTGTCTCGATTTCAACATACACGGCAGTGACGCTTTTTCCACATAGCTGACATTACCGCATTCACAGATACTCGATATTGGGTTGCCACAAAGCACGACCAGTTGACTGCCTAACTGCCACAATAATCTTGTAATTTCGAACCCCGGCCCCTAACTATCCGCCGCAAACGCCATGACCACGAGTGCCAATGCAGCGACCAGTGCGCCGATCATTATGTGCCATGGCACCCAGCCATGGCCGAGCAGGCCTTCGGTCAGGATGATGAATGCGGGGGTTAGATAGCCATAGGCCAGCACTTTTGAGGCTGGCAGGCGCACGGATGCGTATTGCAACAGGAACATAGTGGCGGCGGTTGTGAAGGTGGCGAGGTAGGCAATTGTGTACCAAACCAGCGGCGGCAGCGCCAACCAGTCTATGGAAAACAGATCGGGCAGCGCCGCCAATGTGATCCAAATGGCACAAGCGCCGACCGTATAGAGCGAGAATTGCAGAGGGGTTCATCGCGTTTGTACATTTTCACAAACGGCACATAAAGCGCATGAGCCATACAGCCGAAGAAAAAGATGATCTCGCCCTTGCCCACATCAAAGGCGAGTAACGCTTCCATATCGCCGCGAAAAATCA
>JAESQI010000386.1 GCA_016765255.1 Robiginitomaculum sp.
AGGCTCAGATAAACACGATATCATTGTTGGGAATGCTTGGAATAACGAACTCATCGGCGGAGCGGGAAATGACACGCTTTATGGTGATGGTGTTGTTTTTGATGGCGATGCAGGGTTTCGAGATGCCGATGCATTGGCATCATCGTCTGCAACACCGTGGGGAACAAACGGTGTTGCCCCAGATAGTAATGACTCGGGAGATGATATCCTTCGTGGTGGTAAAGGGCACGATATCCTTAAAGCAGGACTTGGGAACAATGAAGTTTATGGCGGTGAAGGGCAGGATGAAATCACCATCGCCGATGGTGCAAGTGGGACATATGACGGTGGAATAGGAAATGACACCTTCATCGTTAAAGAAACAGGCAATATTGACACTTCAATTCTTAAATTGATTGGTGGATCAGGCGATAATGATAAGATTACATTTGAAGGGGGCAGTTATGTTAGCGATCAACGCGATCCTGATCATGTGAAACTCCTTACTGGTGACGGAACGTTTGAGGCGGAGCTTGACGGCTTTGAAGAAGTGCATATTAAAGTAGGACGGGTACTCCCTAATATAAATGCAAATTACACACTCACAGGCGGTCCAGCATATGATTACTCTTTTGCGGATTCATCAGCTGGAGGGGCAAATTTTGATATAACTATCTATACATATATTAATCAAGACTCGTTCTTCGACTATACCTTCCGTCGTATTGTTGCAACTAATGTTGATATTAATGGGTTTGACCATGATGGGACTACACTCGACAGGACGGTTTCAGGCTCGAGCACACATTCTCTTCATAGCAGCCTTGATGGAACATCTGTTGGATCTTTTTACGGAACAAATAACGGCGATACTATTTCGATCCATAAAGCTATCTCTGGATCAGTTGCTGCCAGTGCAGGAAGCTTGAGTTTTGTTTTAGGAACAGGAAACGATACTGTTGAAATTTCTCGGGTTTCAACTGACAAGTTTGGGTTCACTTATAAAGGTGGAAATGACACCATTACATACACCGAGACAGGAAGTGCATTCTATGGCGAAACCGTCGGTATTAATATGTCATTCACGCGCGCTGAAACAGGTGTGGCCTTTTCAACAAATTCCTCTGGACAACTAAGCGATGTGGTTTTAACCACACCTAAAGGAACTTTAACAATCACAGGGCTAACTCCTCAAATTAGATTCTCTGATGGTGAGATATTAACGTTTGATACATTAGGTAATCAAACGATTACCACAAACCCTTCTACCCTTCATATAGAAGGGGCTTGGACAAGTGATACCTACATACACACCGATAATATAAGCCGAGGTTACTTCACTTTAGGTGGAGATGACGTTGTACTAGCGGGGAGTGGAGATGACTTTATCTATGGCTTCTCTGGAAACAACCAATTGTTTGGTGGGGCAGGGGACGACCTGATCAATGGTGGTGTTGATTATGACCGCTTAGACGGCGGGACAGGTTTCAATACGCTCTCCGGAGGAAAGGGTGATGACATCATCTTTGTCGGAGAGGGAAGTGATAGCGTTACAGGAGGTCTAGGCAATGATCGTATTGTTGTTAAATCTAACGCAAGCGGATCGGCATATATTACAGACTTTGATTTAAACGATGATATCCTTGATCTCTCGAATGTAAGTGATATCTCAAGCTTTGCGTCACTTAATTTCTCTCAGTCAGGAAGCGACACAAATATTTCTGTAGAGGGCGGCTCCTTCCAGATTACGATAGCAAATACTAATGCTGGAAACTTAAGTGAAAGTAACTTTGCATTTGGTACAGGTGGGGGAGGAGGTGCATTTACAAATACCCTTCCTCTCGTGCCAAGCACAGTTAACCCAGGAGGAACAGCTTCTGATGACACACTCTTTGCCACAGATTTTGATGGTGAAGTTATCTATGGCTATGCAGGAAATGACGCGCTCTATGGAAACCTAGGAAATGACTATCTTTATGGTGGTGACGGAGACGATTACGAGCTAAATGGCGGTGGCGGAAACGATGTCCTAATTGGTGGAGATGGAAGTGATCAGCTCGCAGGTGATATTGGCGATGATTTCTATATCATGAACATTGAAACGGATGGAGGATTTGACGGGATTTGGGACATTGGTGGAACTGATGCCCTTGTTCTGAACGGAAATATCACTACCTCAGAAATTACATTTAATCAATTTGAAAACAACTTAGAAATATACTCTACAAATTACACCACAGCTTGGCAGGGTACCAACATTTATGATTACTTTGCCGCCCCATACTTTGCAGGGGAAGAATACAAGGTTGAATATATTGTCATCCAAGACGTTGTCTATGATCTTGAGGATGTCTACAACACGGGTCTTTGGACACCTTATGGTACGGGGAATGCTACTAGTGGATTAATTCTTCCTCCTATTCCAACAACAGTACAAACAGGAGACTCTTCCGGTGAGGTGATGGAAGCATTCAGTGTTGATGGTGAAGCGCTGTACGGATTAGGTGGAAATGACTGGCTCTATGGTGGCGATGGGGACGACTATCTTTATGGTGGTGACGGCGATGATGAACTTTATGGCGACTACGGAAGCGATGTCCTAATTGGGGGGGCTGGAGATGACGACTTATATGGCTTTGAGGGGGATCATTTCTATATCATGGATATAGATTCAGACCTTGGGTTTGATAGTATTTATGACAATGGTGGTACAGACACCCTTGTTCTAAACGGTAATATTCTCACCTCAGATATTGCCCTTACAGTATTTGGAAACACGTTACGGGTAAGCTCTACAGGCTTCACCTTATGGCAAGGCGTTGATATATATGACTTCTTTTCAGGCCCATATGTAGCAGGGGAAGAATACAAGGTTGAATATATTGTCATCCAAGATGTTATCTATGATCTTGAGGATGTCTACAATACAGGTGTTTGGACACCTCTTGTAACTGGCACTGGTGGGAATGGTCCGAATGCCTTTGATGACTTCATTACCATTGAAGGTGGTGGGGCATTTACAGGCAACGTCCTTGCTAACAATGGAAATGGCGTTGATTACGATACAGATGGATCATTCTTAGAAGTTATTCCTTTCTCTCAAACTGGTGCATATGGGACACTTGATGTCGCAGCAGACGGAAGTATCTCAATTGTTGCACCTGAAAACTATGTCGGCACGCACACATTCTCATACACAGTTCTTAATTTTGCTGGAAATGGCAGCCAAGCAACCGTTCAGCTTGATTTTGTTGCCGCTAATAGCGCCCCAATAGCTGGGTTTATTGGTTTTGAAGAGTATGTTGAAGAGGGTACTGGGCTAAGCTTTACACCAACATTTACTGATGCTGATGGAGATACACTGACATACTCAATGTCTATGCAAGATGGATCGGTTGTGCCCAACTTCTCCATTGATCCAAACACTGGACTGATCTCAGGAACAGCGCCGATTGGTTATGCGAGTTACCCAATTCGCATAACGGCTTTTGATGGCGAAGCGGAAGTAACCCATGACATGAATATTGTTACCTATATTGTATCTCAGGGCACGGTTAATGTGGATTATATCCATGGCGGTACAGGCGTGGATATAATCTATGGTGATGATGGTGATGACCATCTTTATGGCTACGACAGTTACGATGAGCTCTATGGTGAAGCTGGGAATGATTATTTGTATGGCTATGAAGGAGATGATGACCTTAATGGCGGGGCTGGGGATGATCACCTTTATGGGAATGAGGGGAACGATGCTCTCTATGGCGGGGCTGGTTCCGATACAATCTATGGACA
>JAESQI010000015.1 GCA_016765255.1 Robiginitomaculum sp.
TGCGGATGCGTAATGTGAGTCTAATCTAAAATTTTTATATTGGTAGCTGAATCTTTGGTTCTGTCGCAAAGTTTGATAAGTACGATTATGGAAATGAACTATATCACTCCCACTTTCTACAGTTTGATCCATCATTTCAAGGACTGTGTCACTTCCTCGGAACTATGGCTTCAAGAGCTTTCATAGTGCGAGTAGCACGACTGCATATATACAATTTTCTCGACTTGTCTAAGGCTTTGTGACAGAACTGAATATATCAGCAATGAGCTGTATTAATTGCATATAAACTGTATTCATATATTTAGTGGACAGACCTAATAGTTAGGAGACTTAATGATATTCGAGGTACACAACGAGAGAGGGAACGTTCTTTTTTTAATACTCATAGCAGTGGTTCTCTTTGCCGCACTTTCTTACGCGGTGACGCAAAGCTCTCGAGGTGGAGGAAACGCAAAGGCTGAAACATCTAAAATAGAAATTGCAGAATACAGTCAAGCTGTTACGTCATTACGGACAGCAACACAGAGAATGAGGTTAAAAGGTGTTGGTATTAACGATATAGAATTTTGTGCAGGAGGATTTCCAATTTGTGGTGCCATTAATAATAAATGTACAACAGGTGAAAATTGTATATATGCAAAAGAAGGCGGAGGACTTGATGGGTCCTTTTTAAAAAGGAGGGCTTTTACTCTTTATCCTCCTGATCAGGGAGTTAGAGTTGCTGGACATGGGTCTTTAAACATAGTTTTGCTATCGACGGCAATAAGTGCAGGAGGAGGACTTATTACGATAGAACAATGTGAAGCATTTAATGAATCTTTTGGGTACTCACCAACTATATATGCAGATAATACGCCTGGCACTATATATGGAGATTCCACTCCTCTAGAGGGGCGATGGGACTTTTGTTATGATGATGGCGGTTTCTACATAATCATGCATTTATTAGCAACCAATTAGGACCCGACCTTATCTTCACTCATGGCTCTATTACTGCTCTGCTTAAGAACTCTTCAAACTCTTTACTTGGAAAGTAAGATAAAGATAAAGCATCAGACACAATTGAGGATAAAAAACTTTTTCTTAGAAGCAGTTCTGTCGTGTTTTTGAAGAAGTTTTTCTTCAATCGATCATCTCTAAGGTACTTTTGTTTTTGAGCAACTGTTTCAGGAATGCCTTTTTGCCAAAAGCGGGACATTACTTTTGTATCTTTTTTTATTTCAAATAAAAGATCGTAGGTGCTTTTATCTTCATCAGATTTTTTTAATGAAATCATAAAAAGTGAATTTTCATCTCTAGATAAAGAATATCCTAATGGTTTTTCCAGATGATTTGATATTTGTTTAGATAAGGTGGCAAAGTATGTTTTTTCACTATTCCTCTTAAAATACATGCACATGCATCCTTCATCGCTCCCAAGGATAAAATGAGTAGCAAGAGGGTTTGGGTAAGCGTTATGGATACTAGGTCCAGAAGAGGTATTAAAGCTAACCCCAGAATCTTGACTTACAGCAATACTCTGGGTTACTTCATATCCAGTATTTATAGATTTAGTGTTAATATATTTTACTAACTGATTAGCATTAACAAGGAAAAGAAGAAGTAAAGAAGTAAAAATAACTATAGGAATACGTATAATTATTTTTTTACTTACACTTTTAGCAATTCCGTAAGAGACTAAAAAAATTAGTATATCAGGTATGATCCATCCCACAAAAAAGAAATATATACCACCTAAGAAACCAGATATGGGAAGCAAAGAGATATAATACATAACGGTAAGAAAAATGGCTATAAGAAATGGATTTTCCCATTTCAGTTGATCTTTCATATATCTTTTTATGGCTCTTATCATATAGTTAGCTACAAAGTTTAATTGTTATTGATAGTAACTATATCATTTTACTTCATATAAATACTATTTAAAGAGTGATAAGCCAATTTATGGCAATGATACATAAGTCTCTACTCTACAATCTACCGTACCACGTAGAACGACCACCACCGTGTCTTACCAATAGCCCTTTTTTTACTAGTGCCCCAAAAGTGGATTTCAGAGTATTGGGGCTTGCATCATGCTCACGCACCATATCGCGCGTCGTCACCCGCCCGTGATCACGAACGTAATCAAGTATTTTAATGGCCAGATCTGGTAGTGTTGCAATTGCATTCTTTTCCCACTCCACTTTCTTTGATAGTCGGCGTTTTTGTTGTTGTAAGCTCCGCATAAAGAACATTAACCATGGTTGCCAATTTGGTACTTCAGTTTTTATTGTTCCCTGTGTTTGGCGCAATGCGAGGTAATATCCTTCCTTACTATTCTCTATAATACTCTCTAAAGAGCTATAGGGAACGTAAGCGTAACCAGTCTGTAATAGTAATAACGTTGTAAGAACACGACTGAGACGACCATTCCCGTCTTGAAAAGGATGTATCTCCAAAAATATAACAACAAAAACAGCAACTATTAATAAAGGATGCATACGACCAATTTCACGAACTTCTTGGAACCATGAGATAAGTTCACTCATACGGGCAGGAGTATCAAAAGGTGTTGCCGTTTCAAATACAACCCCTATCATTTTTCCCTCTGGGTCGAATGCACCAACATCGTTCCTTATTGTTTTGTATTCTCCTCTATGACGTTCATCCTTCTCGCTATAGCGAAGAAGATCTCGGTGAAGTTGCTTTATATGGTTTTCAGTTATAGGAATTTCTTGCCATGATTGGAAAACCATTTCCATGACATCTGCATATCCTGCAACTTCTTGTTCGTCGCGTGTTTCGAATTTTTTGATTTCTAACTTACTTAATAGGCGTTCAACATCACTATCACTTAGCTTGCTTCCTTCTATACGCGTAGAAGAACCAATACTCTCTATAGTAGCAACACGACGTAAGGCAACCAAGCGATCTGGGGCCAGAGTACCTAACGCTCTCCACGCTCCTTTAAATTCATCTATTTCAGATAGGATAGAGAGCAATTCTGGAGTAATATTTATGGTGTCGGATTTAATCATACCTAAATAATCACCCGAATAGACCTGATTGTCAACCTAAATAATCACCCGAATAGACCTGATTGTTCTATCGCAAAGATTAATTATTAGTGGTTTTACTTTCTCCAGTAGGCCTTTCCCCCAGACTTAACTTCTCTGGACGAGTTCCCTCTTCTAAGTATAAAAGTGAGAATATATCTTATGGCAAATAAGTGGCGTTTCTCTAGCTAGCAAGGGTTAATTCCTTGTTCTATAAAACGCATCTTGTTTTGTATAGCACGGCGTATCTCTTTTCCAATTTTATCCTTATACTTGTAAGAATTATCATTTAAATATCTTTGCTCTAACTCACTCATTTCAACAATTTGTAGCAGGGCTCTTGCAATATAAACTCTTGTGGCTCCCTCATTTCTCTCATTTTCAAAAATTGAATACA
>JAESQI010000387.1 GCA_016765255.1 Robiginitomaculum sp.
GCGGTTTTCAATTCCTTGTCCTTCCTTGAGGAAACAGACGAAGGGGTGGTCGAAAAACCCGCTGATCCCACGCATTTGGGTGATGTGGTGTTGGGGCGAAAGGACAGCGGAACCAGCTATCACCTCTCCTCCGTGCTGGACGACGCAGAGCAAGGCGTCACCCATGTGACCCGCGGTGAGGACCTGCGTGAGGCAGCCGCTCTGCACGTCCTGCTGCACCGGCTCATGGGGCTCACGCCCCCCGTCTACCGTCATCACAGGCTGATATTGGACAGTGCTGGAAAACGTCTTGCGAAGAGGGACAAGTCTGCAACGTTGCGCCATATGCGAGAAATAGGTGTCACTGCGGACGAGGTTCGCACAAGACTGTTTCCGGCATAAGCAGGCGGCTTGGAACGCTTGGTAAGCCGGATACCAAAAAAGCCGATGGGGTGAACCATCGGCTTTCTGAAATTTCAGCAAAAGTCTGAAATCAGTCTTTCTTTTTGGCGGCCTTCTTGGGCGCTGCCTTTTTCTTAGCAGCCGCTTTTGGCGTTGCGGCCTTCTTGGCGGCTGTTTTCTTTGCCACAGGCTTCTTCTCTGCAGATTTCTTGGCAGCATCCTTTTTAGTCGCTGCTTTCTTCTTAGCTGCAGGCTTCTTCTTTGCCGCTGGTTTTTCCTCAGCCGCTTCCGCGTCTGGATCTGTCAGCAGTTCCTCTTTCGAGACAACCTTGTCCGTTACTTTGGCCATTTCAGCAATGAAGGAAACGACCTTGTCTTCGAAGATCGGTGCTCTGATTTCAGCGAGCGCCTGCGGATTCTTCGTGTAAAATTCGTAGACTTGGCGTTCCTGTCCGGGGAATTGCTGCGCACGTTGCGCGATTGCCCGGTTCACCTCGGCATCATCGACCTTGATCTCGTTCTTTGTGCCAATCTCCGATAACACAAGCCCCAGACGCACACGGCGTTCTGCGATGGTGCGGTACTCGGCCCGAAGTTCGTCTTCCGGCTTATCGGCATCTTCAATTTTCTTACCGTCATTTTCAAGCTCATGCTCGAACTGGTGCCAGATCTGGTCAAACTCCTGCTCGACCAAAGTGGGCGGTAGTTCGAAGGTGTGCTGTTCGTCCAAAAGGTCGAGCATCACGCGCTTCATTCTGGCCAGAGAGACCTGATCGTAATCCGATTTGATCTGCTGGGTGAGCGCTTCGCGGAGTTTCTCAAGATTTTCCATACCGAATTTTTCGGCAAAAGTATCATCGATGACGACTTTCGCAGGACCCTCAACACCCTTCACAGTGGTCTCGAAGATGGCTTCTTTGCCTGCGAGCTCGGCAGAACCATAGTCTTCGGGGAAGGTCACTTTCACGTCGAGATTCTGATCTTTTTTGGTCCCGACCAGTTGCTCTTCGAAACCAGGAATGAACTGTCCGGAGCCAAGCTCAAGGCGGGCATCTTCAGAGGTGCCACCATCAAATGCTTCACCGTCCACGCGACCGAGAAAATCAATGACCACAAGGTCGCCATCTTCGGCTTTACCGTCTTTGGGTTCGAAATTTTTCTGAGCTTCGGAGAGCTTTTCAACGGCTTCATCAACTTCCGCGTCAGTGATCTCGGCTGTTGGGCGCTCAAGCTCCAGCTTGGACAGATCGGTAATATCGAAATCTGGGATGATTTCAAAAGCCACTTTGAAGACCAGGTCTGCCTTGCCGTCAATGACCTCTTCCACTTCACCATCAATGTTGATTTCCGGCTGCATCGCTGGCTTCAAGGAGCGTTCTTCCAGCGCTGTTCCACTCGACTTGCTGACGGTTTCCTGGATGACCTCGGTCATCACCTGTCGGCCAAACGTACGGCGGAGATGGCCCATAGGAACTTTGCCGGGACGAAATCCCTTCAAGCGAACCTGGTTCTTCATCTCATCCAGCTTCGCCATCACACTCTCGTCCAACGTGGCGGCGCCAATTGTGATGGTGAGTTCGCGCTTAAGACCCTCTGAGACCGTCTCGGTGACCTGCATGCTCTTTTCGCTTCCGTTTACTTGTGATCCCGGCCTTTTTTGCCGGTAATTGCGCCTGCTCTACCCCCTCAAGCGGGGCCCTGCATCCGGCGTGGTGCGGGCGAAGGGACTTGAACCCCCACGCCTTGCGGCACTAGAACCTAAATCTAGCGTGTCTACCAATTCCACCACGCCCGCCTGACCCTATGCCTTGAGGGCATAAGCGAGCTTATGCGCTGCCACCAGTAAACCGGCGAAGCGCGCTCGTCCGAATTTCGCGCCCTCTATAGCAAGGGTGTGGAGCCTTGGAAAGCCCAATAAACACCGGTATTTGCATGGCTCCTCTCATTTGGGGGCTTGCGGTGGGTTTATGCACCGCGCTGGTGCTCCCACCTGCCCTTTTCCGCCAAATCAACTGGCTCCATATTCCCCAAACATTGCTCATGATCCCGATTCACAGACAAAATTGGCCAAAGCCCGTATGTCGCCCTCCAAAACGGCAAATTTGGACCCTGCCCCAAGGGACCCTGTCTCAAGGGCACTGCGCCTCCTTTTCAGCGCCAATTTTCCGCTGATACTGATTTCTGCGGCGATTACCTATAACTGGCTTTGCCGCTGGCAAATGACCCAGGCGGCAGTCGGTCTTGTTTGCACTCTTCTCGTTGGTCTGTGTTATCGGCGTTTTGGAACGACCCACCCCCAACTCTCCCTCTGGCTTGCCATCTGGTTTACCGGCCATTTGCTGGGGATGTTTTTTAACATGTACGAGACATCGGCCTCTTTCGACAAAGCCATGCACGCAATCATTACAAGCGGTTTTGTGATGATGTGGATTGATTGGGTGCAACCCGCCCTTACCCGGTCCCAGCCCGACCCCTTTCGGCGGCTTTGCTCAGCCGTATTGCTAGCGTTCACTTTCACACTGGCCAGCGCCGCTCTTTGGGAAATTTTCGAGTTTGCCATCGATCAGACGGGATTGTTTGTCGCTCAGCGTGGTCTGGAGGACACAATGCTCGACATGATCGCAGCTCTGGCGGGCGGCGCCCTCGCACTCGCTATGCGTGCAAGAGCGCTGGTCACCCAAGCATTCCCGTCTTTCGCAGAGGTCCGTCGTCTGCGTTAAACTCGCTCAACTCCCCATAGATCAGTTTATCTGCACGACACCAGAGATTGCCTCAAACTGCTGGTGCTCTCCTGAAGCGGCCGTCACCTGCCCAAAATGCGTGATGCGATAGGTGCCGGGGTCGAGATCGTCTGGGGTCTCCCAAATGATCTGTGCC
>JAESQI010000388.1 GCA_016765255.1 Robiginitomaculum sp.
TTCGCATCTTGCGGATTTTTTAATTTCCAACCCGCAGGGGGATCATCAAGCGCCACGGCAAAATGAATATCCCCGGCAGTCGTAATTGCCGCATGGGAATCCAACTTTTCGCTGACAAATCGGGCAATTTGATTTGCCCCGTTATGACCGCCCAAAAGAGGCACAATGCTGACCCCATCATCACTCATCACCAGCACAGGCGGTTCACTGTTTTTGTCATTCAGAACAGGGGCAAGCAGCCGGACCATCGCCCCGGTAGCCATAATTCCAATGAGCGTCCTGCCTGATTGAAATAGTTTTTGCAGATGTAGTTTTGTGTCATCAAAAGTCTGATCAACATCGACCACACGCCCCAACAGCCCATGAATTTCACCGCCACAAACTGCCTTTACCTTGAGGGCAATTGGCAGGGCAGCGGAAGTTAAAACTATGATCACCGGTTCATTCATCAGAAGTGGTTTCCATCGGCAGCTTCGAAATCCAATCCTCTGAACCACGATAAATCAGGATAATAGAAAAATATGGGGCATCCCTTGCACTTACTTTGGACAGGGGCATGATCTTTTGATTTTTCAACGTCACCCGCTCCAGATACGCCGCATTCTCGCTCAAACCGGCTTCGTCAATCAACCGTCGCAGCCGCGCCAAATGGCGACCAACTTTGGCAGCCCGATAGGACTCGTGGATATGGCCGCTTCTTTTGTCACCGATATCATTCTTCTGCCAGTTGATTTACTTGTTGAAGATCCTGGCGGCTCAAAAAAAGTACTTTGCGAGATCAAGTGGGGACCTTAATAAATAGATGCGCACTTTCAAGCAATAAGTTCAAGTGAGTAAAAATGTAAAAAATATTTTCCTTAAGTTCAACGAGAACTGCGATATAGAGATTATTGATAAGAAAGAAGAGACTCTTGATCCAAGGAATTTAAGTAATTAGAATTTTATACAATAGCGAGTACTCCTTCCTCCCCCTGGTAACTTCTCGATACAACCTTTCTCTAATAAATCAGCTAAATGACGAGTCGCAGTCGCTTTACTTACTTTTGCTACTTTTTGATATTGCGATGCACTAATACCATCAACAAATCCCCTCTCTTTTCCCTCAACACCAGCGCCATCCAACAGGCGATTTAAAACCTTAACTTGCTCAACACTCAAACCTGAATCGTGATGCCTTTGCCAAAACTGAGTTTTCAATAAAGTACCATCAATAATATTCATCGCATTATTGATACTTGCATCCAAAGTATCAAAAAACCAAAGCAACCAAGGCGTAAGATCGTTAGCAGAATCGAAAGACTGGCTTTGCTCTAATATTTGATAATAACTTTTTCGATTATCCAATATCGCAACCGACATAGCATACAAACGAATACTCTGACTATCTGCCTGAGCGAGTGCCATATCAGTAAGCGCCCGAGTGATTCGGCCATTACCATCGTCAAAGGGGTGCAAGGTCACAAACCAAAAGTGTGTGATCGCCGCGCGTAGTAATGGATCTAAATCAGTCTGCTGACAGCTTTGATTAAACCAAATGATAAATTTATCTAACTCTTGTTCGAGCTGATCTCTGGGTGGTGCTTCAAAATGAACAGTTTGCTTATCAAGCCGCCCTGAAACCACTTGCATAGGCTCATCGCCGCGCAACTTACCAACAATAAGAGTTTGAGATGACCACTCATCTTCCTTCGGTGATGGAAAAAGCCACTCATGCCATTGAAATAAACGCTGCACGGTAAGCACCGCATCTTGATTCTGCAATGCATCCAACATCATTACCGCAAGACCTTCAGAGCGATCTGAAGTCGGATAAGGTTGATCTGATGACAAACCTAAATGCTTCGCCAAAGAAGAACGCACAGACTCAACATTCAACTGCTCATTCTCAATCGCTGAAGAGGCAATGATATTAGCCAATAGGTTATCAAGAGACTGCTCCGAATCATGAAATGAGCCATCATTGCTACTATCGCTTACACGGGAAGCTGTTACAGAGGCCTTTCCAAGTAGCACGCCTAGCTTCAGCCGTGTATCACGTAAACGAGGCTGAACTAGCTCATCCTGCCACTGAAAGTCAGTCCAGTCGGGGCTTTGCCATATCCATCTTTCTGTAAAGTTCACTATCTAACCGCCTACTCAATACGAAGTGAGCCGAATATAACCCATATTCGGCTCACATTATGAGCCTATAATAGACCTTATTCGGCTCAGTATGCAATTAGCTATACGATAAATTAAGCACACTCTGATTGCAGCCAACAATAAAAGCTTAGATCCCCCTATAATTAACCACCTTGCCACTAGCCACCAACAACCCCTCAACCGCCAACCCCAAATCCATCCCCTCCCCCAACCACTTAGTCACCGCCGTCGTTGCATCAATCTCAGCATAAACAGACCTAGGCAACGACGCCTCCAACTCATCAACGCGACAACAAGCACACGTAAACTTAGCGGGGTTACGCGCAATAACCTGATCTTCTTTACTCCTTAAAGGTGGGCGATTAAAAGGCGCATCAAAATACCGATCCATCGTAGAAAAACACAAACGATCGGCAAAGCGCACAGGCTCTTCAGACAGCTGAATTTTTAATAAAGGCTTAACCGCCAAAAAGAACTTACCCCGATGCAACTCCCTATGATGATACCGACACAAGGTCACCAAATTATCCAACTTAGTCTCACCACCATCCGCCCAATGCTTAATATGGTGCCCCTCAACATAACGCGTATTACAACAGCCTGGAAACTGACAACATCCGCCATCACGAATCGACAAAGCCCGCGCCATAGCCACAGGAATAATCCGAGACTTACGGCCTATATCCAATACATTACCCATACTATCCTGCTCAACCACCAACAAACTCGCATCACACGCCAACCGTCGCGCCGCATCAGGCAATAACCACTCTCCTCCTAAACTAGGCTCCTCGAGAGTGGCAGGCTCATTAGCAAGCCCATGATGAACATGCAAAACCAACTGGCAACGCTCAGCACCTTTCAAGCTAGTTAAACCACCTTCCCCAGCTTCATCTTTATTATCAGCCAGTGTCGCCAGAAAATGTTCAGCCATAGTCACCAGAGCATCTGCCCTGCGCTGCGGAAACGTCAGCTTCACTTCTTCTAATTCCAGCTCTTTATCAAAAGCTTCTTTTTTAGAACCAGAAAACGTCTCCGCGGAGATTTTCTCACCCAGCTCGGTAATCACCTTCACCAACAAACCACCCTCCTCCGCAGGCAGCTTAGCTTTAATAATCCACATACCGTCATCATCTTGATAACAA